>CAYZDW010000291.1:0-4527 GCA_964477175.1 uncultured Steroidobacteraceae bacterium
CGCGGGTGAGTGTTTCTAAGCAAGCTGAAGGCAGTGTATGCGTCCTCTTGTCCAGGCGGTCAAAGTGCTTCCGAAGATGCCACTTGCCGACCATGATGGGGAAAAGGCGCGGCACCAGATACAGGCAAAGCACAATCGCGATGGCGAAACCTGTTACCAACAGGTACATCAAGATCTCGCTCCCTTATTGGCGGCAAGCTGTTCCTTGCCCATCTGTAACCCACCGATTTGCACCGGCATTCTACGACTTGAGATTCCCTTTCGACAGATCAGGACACTCCCGTGTCGCATAACGCGCCGCGTTGGCAAATCCAGCCGCAACCCCCCGCGCGCAACCGCGATTCACAATTCTGAGCGGGCTTGCGGATCTCGCCAGACCTGCCGACGTCGGCGATCCTACCGGCTGCTGGATCCCATTCGCAGCACGTCTGCGGGTGCTCATCATCGCAGGATCGATTTCTGAGTCTGAGCAACCTACATCGGTGCTGGACCTTACGGCACCGCGCCAGCATGGCGCGCATCCGAAGACGCAGCGATTCAATTAATTCAAGTGGTTGCGGTGTCGGTCGATGCCAAATTTGTGAGGCCGGACCGCTGCCACTCTCGTCGGATCTTGGCTATCAACGGTCGCGCAATATTTGCCGGGCTTGCGATCCAGCCCCCTGCTAAAGTCGTCGGGTGACCGAAATCGCCATGCGCGCCGAGCACGGCCTGACAGCGGTCGGTCAGCGGCGAATCACCCGGCATGCGGCTCAATGTGCGAGCTCGGGGCGATTGCGAAAATGCGCGAGCGCCTCGGGGTTTGCGAGCGCATCCGTGTTCTTCACCGGGCGGCCGTGGATCGTTTCGCGCACGGCGAGCTCGACGATCTTGCCGCTGATCGTGCGCGGGATCTCCGGCACCTGAAGGATTAGCGACGGCACGTGGCGCGGCGTCGTATTGGCGCGGATCTGGCGGCGGATGCGTTCGCACAGGGCTTCATCGAGCGTCAGGCCCTCGCGCAGCCGCACGAACAGCACGACGCGCACGTCGTTCTGCCAGTCCTGGCTGACGACGACGCTCTCTTGCACCTCGTCGAACTGCTCAACCTGCCGGTAGATCTCGGCTGTCCCGATGCGCACTCCGCCGGGATTCAGCACCGCGTCCGAGCGGCCGAGGATCACGAGTCCGCCGCGCGGCGTCAGGAGCGCAAAGTCACCGTGGTGCCAGACGCCGGGGTAGCGCTCGAAGTAGGCCGCGCGGTAACGACTGCCGTCCGGGTCGTTCCAGAATCCGACGGGCATCGAGGGAAACGGCGCCGTACAAACCAGTTCACCCCGCTCTTCGGTCACCGGGCGGCCTTCCTCGTCCCACACCTCGACTTTCATGCCGAGGCCCCGGCACTGCAACTCGCCGCGATAGACGGGCAGGAGCGGATTGCCTAGTGCGAAACATGAAATGATGTCGGTGCCGCCGGAGATCGAGGCGAGCAGGATGTCCGCGCCGATGGCGTCGGCGACGAAGTCATACTGCTCGGGTGCGAGTGGGGATCCCGTGGACAGCATCGTGCGCAGCGCCGCGAGGCTGTGCCGATCCTGCGGCCGGTAGCCGGACTTCTCGAGCGCCGCGAGGTACTTCGGGCTCGTGCCGAAGATCGTGACGCCCTCGTCGGCCGCCATCTCCCAGAGCACGCCCGGACCCGGGTGCAACGGCGAGCCGTCATAGAGCACGAGTGTCGCGCCGGCGGCGAGGCCGCTCGCGAGCCAGTTCCACATCATCCAGCCGCAGGTCGTGAAGAAGAACAGCCGGTCGCCGGGCTTGACGTCGGTGTGCAGCAGATGTTCCTTCAGGTGCTGCAGCAAGGTGCCGCCGGCGCCGTGCACGATGCACTTGGGTACGCCGGTCGTGCCGGATGAATAAAGGACGTACAGCGGATGGTCGAACGGCAGTTGCTCAAACGAAAGCGGCGCGCCGTCGCGGCCGAATTGGGCGAACGCTACGGCATGAGCCAGACCGCCGATGGCCGGCTCCTGGCTCACATAGGGCACGACCACGACGCGTGAAACGGATGGGAGCTTCGCGAGCACGCCGGCGATTGCTGGGAGCGAATCGATCGTTTTCCCGGCGTAGAAATAACCGTCGGACGTGAACAGCACTTTCGGCGCGATCTGCCCGAAGCGGTCCAGCACGCCATTGACGCCGAAGTCTGGCGAGCAGGACGTCCAGGTGGCGCCGATGCTGGCGGTCGCGAGCATCGCAATGACAGCTTCGGGCACATTCGGCAGGTAGCCGGCGACGCGATCGCCGGGACCGACCCCCGATGCGCGCAGGCCGTCGGCGATGCGCGCGACTTCACTCCGGAGTTCCTGCCAGCTCAACTCGCGGCGCGTCCCGCATTCGTTCCGGAAGACGAGCGCCGGTTCGCGGTCCGGACCGCGCAGCAAATTCTCGGCGAAGTTGAGCCGCGTGCCGGGAAACCACTTTGCACCCGGCATGCGATCGCCGTCCACCAGCACCGGGCCGCTGCGTGTGCCGACAACATCCGCGAACTCATATAGCCTTTCCCAGAACGCGGCCGGCTGTTCGATCGACCAGCGATGGAAGTCCGGGTAATCCGCAGTCGGCGCGCCGCGCGCATTCGCATAGGCCATGAAACGCGTCAGGTTCGCGTCCGCGATGCGGAGCAGTGAGGGCGTCCAGATCGGCTGCTCGGCGCTCATCTAAAGATTCTGGTAGTTCGGGCCCGATCCACCTTCCGGCGTGGTCCAGGTGATGATGCCGTAGGGATCCTTGATGTCGCAGGCCTTGCAATGCACGCAGTTCGCGGCGTTGATCTGCAAGCGCCGGCCGCCCGCACCGTCGTCCACCATCTCGTAGACGTTGGCCGGGCAGAAGCGCTCGCAGGGGTTGCCAAACTCGGTGATGCAGCGCGTCGCGCAGATCGACGTATCGGCGACTTTCAGGTGCACGGGCTGGCTTTCATCATGGACATTGCCGGCGTGGAACACGGCGCTCACGCGATCCCGCGGCGGCAGGTCGCGCTCGCCCCAGTTACGGGCGGGCACTTTCCCGTCGCCGAGCCGATGCAGTGCGAGGTGATTCTCGTGGTGCGTCAGTGTCCAGGGACTGCGACCGCCGATGGCGGTCTCGAATGCGGCGTTCGCCATGCCAAACCACAAGCCGCGATGAAAGCCTGGCTTGATGTTGCGCACGCGTTTCAGTTCGCGGCCGCCTTCGGAGGCACGCCAGCGCGCATCGAATCCTTCGGGCTTGCCGCTTTCGGCGAGCTGCTCCGCGGCCAGCACGCCGCAACGGATCGCCTGGTGCACACCTTTGATCTTCGGCACGTTGAGCGTGCCGGCCGCGTCGCCGATCAACATCAGGCCGGGCGCCTCCATGCGCGGCAGCGACTGCCAGCCGCCGGCCGCAATCGTACGCGCGCCGTAGGACAGCAGTTCGCCGCCCTCGAGCAGCCGGCGCACGCGCGGGTGATGCTTGAACTGCTGGAAGGCCTCGAAAGGCGCAAACCGCGCGTCCTCGTAGTCGAGGCCGACAACGTAGCCGACATACACACGATCTTGATCGAGGTGATACAGGAAGCTGCCGCCATAGGTGCGGCTGTCAACGGGCCAGCCGACCGTGTGCTGGATGAGGCCGGGCTCGGCGCGCCCCGGCGGCAGTTGCCAGAGTTCCTTGAATCCGAGGCCATAAGTCTGCGGCGAGCAGCCGGCGTCGAGGTCGAGCCGGGCGATGACCTGCTTCGCGACGCTGCCGCGACAGCCCTCGGCGAGGATCGTGGTGCCGGCGCGGATGTCGGCACCCGGCGCATGATTCGGGCCGGGCGTGCCGTCCTTCGTGAGGCCCATGTCGCCCAGGCGCACGCCGGCGACCCGGCCATCCTCGATCAATGCCTCGGCGGCTGCGAAGCCCGGGAATACGTCCACGCCCAGCGCCTCGGCGCGCTGCGACATCCACGGCACGAGCTGACCGAGGGAGATGATGAAATTGCCCCGGTTGTGCATCTGCGGCGGATTCGGCAGGCGCCAGCCGGATCGGCGCGTCAGGTACCAGAACTCGTCGCGCTTCGCCTGCACGCAGATGGCCGGTGGGGAATTCCGCCATTCGGGCAGCAGGGCATCGAGCGGCCCGGGCTCCATGACGCAGCCGGAGAGGATGTGCGCGCCGATCGCGGAGGCTTTTTCCAGGACGCAGACAGTCAGGGCCTGCTTCAGCTGCTTGAGGCGGATTGCGCAGGCAAGACCGGCTGGGCCGGCTCCGACAATCACGACGTCGTATTCCATCACGTCTCTGTCGGGCATGGGCTCGGGGCCTGCTTTGGTGACACGTCGGAAGAGACGCAAAAGAGTAACAAGATGAATCGGTTATGACCATCTAGACGCGGAAAAACGAGGGCCGCCCTTTCGGACGGCCCTCGCTGACAACAACCAAATGAAGCGCGGGAGGCTTGTCATCGCCGCCCAACGCCTGCTCCCGTGTAGGAGTCTTGCAAGCCCGATTTGCGGGAATCAACCCTAGTTTACGTTTGCT
>CAYZDW010000292.1:0-3418 GCA_964477175.1 uncultured Steroidobacteraceae bacterium
CCATTGACCACGACACCGCCCTCCTCGCCCAGCTCAACGAGCTCCCGACCGGCATAGAAAACCTGCGGCGTCACCCCTGGATCCATCGTGAAGAATTCGGCCAGCACGCCAGCGCGCTTGGCCAGCTCGCGTTGCGAGAGGTCGTGCATCAGTCGCACTGCCTTCACAATTCGCCTCGCATGTCTATGATATTAAACAGAACTTGCGTACTATCGCGCCTGCGTGCGACAAGTGTCAATGGAGCAGCCGTACATGATTCCGCCGACCGATCGCGCCGCACTCGAAGCATTCTGGATGCCATTCACGGCCAATCGCCAGTTCAAGTCCGCGCCGCGCCTGCTCGCGCGCGCCGAAGGCATGCATTACTGGACGCCGGACGGCCGCCAGATCCTCGACGGCGCGGCGGGGCTCTGGTGCGTCAATGCCGGGCATGGACGGCGCGAGATCACCGAGGCGGTCGCGGCACAGATCGCGACCATGGAGTACGCACCGCCGTTCCAGATGGGGCACCCGCTCGCATTCGAACTCGCCAACGCGCTGGTCGACATCGCACCCACAGGGATCGACCACGTGTTCTTCACGAACTCCGGCTCGGAGGCGGTGGACACCGCACTCAAAATCGCAATCGCCTGGCATCACGTACGCGGCGACGCCGCGCGCACGCGCCTGATCGGGCGTGAACGCGGCTATCACGGCGTCGGCTTCGGCGGCATCTCGGTCGGCGGCATGGTCAACAATCGCAAATTCTTCGGCTCGCTGCTGCCCGGCGTCGACCACATCCGTCATACGCACGACCCGGCCCGCAATACGTATTCTCGCGGCTTGCCGGCGCATGGCGCTGAATTCGCCGACGATCTCGAGCGCCTCGTCGCGCTGCACGATGCCTCGACGATCGCCGCGGTCATCGTCGAGCCGATCGCGGGGTCCACGGGCGTTCTGCTGCCGCCACGCGGCTACCTCGAGCGCCTGCGCGAGATCTGCACGAAGCAGGGCATTCTCCTGATCTTCGATGAGGTCATCACCGGCTTCGGGCGCACCGGCGCGGCGTTTGCCGCGCTGGAATTCGGCGTGACGCCGGACCTGATCACCTGCGCGAAGGGACTGACCAATGGCGCTATACCGATGGGCGCAGTGCTCGTGCGTCGCGAGATCCACGACGCGTTCATGACCGGACCGGAGCAGGCGATCGAGCTCTTTCACGGTTATACCTACTCGGCGCACCCGGTCGCCTGCGCGGCCGGCCTTGCGACGCAACGGATCTACCGGCAGGGCCTGTTCGAGCATGCCCGTTCGATGGCGCCGTACTGGGATGACGCCGTGCATGCGCTGAAGGGACGCCGGCACGTCATCGACCTGCGCAGCTACGGCCTCGTCGCCGGCATCGAGCTCGAGCCGCGCGCCGGCGCGCCCGGCGCCCGCGGCTACGAGGCCCTGGTGGGTGCCTTCGAGAGCGGGTTGCTGATCCGGACAACCGGCGACACGATCGCGCTGTCGCCGCCGCTCATCATCGAGCGCGCAGACGTCGACCGGATTTTCGGGACGCTCGCCACGGTCATCGACCGCCTGGCATGAAAAAAGCCGGACCGTCTGTCGGCGGCCCGGCCTTCGCAAAAGAACGATCTCGGGAGGCCGGGAGTCTTATTCCTCCCCCGCGGCCCAAGGGAACGTGGTCGAGACTGAAAAGATCGCGCGACCTTCCGTATTGAACAGGTCGCCCGTGGCGAAATAGAGGTCATTGCTGTCAAGATCGGTGTCGACGTACTTCAGTTCGAGATTGAAGTTGCCGAGCGTGTAGGCAACACCCACGGAATAGTCGAAGTAATCCGAGCCCCCAAACCCGTTACCATAATTGTATCCGGCATGCAGATTCAGACCGAAATCGGAGGGCAGCTCAATGCTCACGTTGGCTTCCGTATAGTACGTTTCCAGGTCCGCGCCAACGTAGTCATTCGTGTACCACAGCTTGAGTTCGAATACGCCATAGGTCAGTCCAACCCAGGCTTCCGGATACGCGTTGGGATCGTCGGCTCCCAGATAGGTGTACCAGACGATGCCGGCGTCCCAGCCGATTCCGCCTTCAGCGCCACCCGCAATACCCAACTAGAGGTCGAGCTCGATGTCTCCGTCGACGCCAGGACCGTAGTCGATGTTGCTCGCCCACGCTCCCGCGTAGAAGCCGCTGTCGTGCGCCCAATCGATACTACCCTGCAGGGCAGGATCCAAAGACGTCAAGCTTATGGCACGAAAGCTATAGTCGCTGACGGCCGTGACTGTCCCGCTCACTTGAGCGTGTGCCGCTCCGCTGGTCAGCACTAGCAGGCCGGCTGCGAACAGCCTTGTTGAATACCTCATTAGGTTCTCCCTGGTTGCGCCCGGCCCTCTGCGAGCCGTAGCTTGGCGTTGATAGTACTGCAAAATAGTGTCCGCGACGCAACGAAGCTGCGATGCACGGTTACCGGGCGCGCCAAAGTACGCCATGCGCCGGCGTTGTGCGTCTACAACAGTATATTCACCCGGGCTTCGCGGCCTCGAAGGTCGCGTAACGCTTGCGCGCCGGCTCGACGCTCTCCCAGGTACCGCTGAACCCGGCGGGTATGACCCAGGCATCGCCCGCGTTGAACTGCCAGCGGCGTCCGTCGGCCGAGGTCACCACGACGCGCCCCTCGAGCAGGTGGCAGAACTCGTGTTCGGTGTACTCAACCTGCCATTTGCCGACGCTGCTGGCCCAGGTGCCGGCGAAGAATTGCTGACTCGGGTCCGCGTAGTAGTTTCGCACCCAGGTCTTCGGCTCGCCTTTCAACACACGCTCCGCTGCGGGCGCCGATTCCTGCGCTTTCAGGTTACGTCGGAAATCCACGATTGTGGGTACCGTCATCGCCGCCTCCCGGGCCACCGCGGGCCGCATGCTCGAGTCATGGATCGAACAGTATGCGAATTCGCCTGTTAAGCGTAGGATCAAATTGTCGCCCGCCACGGTGCGTGGCGGGCCCGAAGCAGGAACCGGGCCGTGAACAATCGCATGCCGCCGATCGTCGGAAACTGGTACTCGCACCGCGACAAGGGCGCGACCTTCCAGGTCGTGGCGCTCGACGAGGATTCCGGCACCATCGAGATCCAGGACTTCGACGGCGGCATCGACGAGATCGACGTCGACGAATGGCGCCAGTTCACCGTCGCCTCCGCGGCCCCGCCAGACGACTGGGGTGGATCGGTGGATGACGTCGAACCGGACGAGTTCGGCTATACCGACCTTACGGAAGACATCCGGTCCGTGAACCCCGTCGAGGCAGTCACTTTCACCTGGGAACAGGTCGTCGAGGACGATGACCTCGACGAAATCCCGGTCCTCTAGATCGGCGGCACTGCCACGCGTCATCCCCGGCTGTACGGTAAAATGCCGGACAGCCTGGAGGTCAGC
>CAYZDW010000293.1:0-3645 GCA_964477175.1 uncultured Steroidobacteraceae bacterium
AGAAGCCGTTCAGCGCCTCGATGGCCTTCGCGGCCTCGGCCTGCGGCATTTCGACGAAACCAAAGCCGCGCGGACGACCGGTCTCACGATCGGACGGCAGCGCAACGGACTCGACCGTGCCATGTGCGGCGAACAGGTCGCGAACCTGTGTTTCAGTCGCCGAGAAAGGCAGGTTTCCAACGTAGATCTTCATGACTCAAGCTCTCACTTTTCATTAACAATGGGCCGCGATCCGCCATCAAACCGATGGGCGGCAGCGGCCATTCACTACACGGCAGGAAACACGGTCGGGATCGTCTGGCGGGCTTGTGCCTTGCTAGGGCGAACCTTCGAACAGCTCCTGTCACCTGATCGCTGGCTGTCGACGATGCACCGGGGCGCTTTCAAACGCTTGAAAATGCAGGGTGAACGGGCTGCGATCGGCGCGCAGGATAGCACGGCGGCCGAATTGGCACCATTTCCCGCCAATTTGGCCCCGGTCCCGCCGCCCGCCGCCGCGGATTTCGTGAATCAATCCAGCCGCTTGCGGAACCTGGCGACCGCGAGGGAGAACATCACGACCAGAAATATGACCAGCTTCAGGAGCGGGACGTGCATGTCGGCGAGCGTTGCACCCCGAAGCGTAATGCCGCGGATGATCTCGTTGAAATGGGTCAGCGGGAGCAGCTGGGCGATGGCCTGGGCGAACCCGGGCATGCCCTCGAACGGGAACATGAAACCGGACAGCAGGATCGAGGGCAGCATCGTTATGAAGGCCATCTGGAAGGCCTGGAACTGGGTCTGCGCGATGGTCGAAATGAACAAGCCGAGCGCGAGCGCCGCGGCGATGAATACGAGAGCGCCCAGGTAAAGATCCACCAGGCTGCCGACCATCGGCACCCCGAACAGGGCCCGCCCGACGGCGAGGATCAGCGTCGTCTGGATCAGGCCGATGACCACGTAAGGCAGCAGCTTGCCGGTCAGCAGCTGACCGCGCGTGACCGGCGTCGTGATCAAAAGCTCCAGGTTGCCGCGCTCGCGCTCGCGAACGATCGCGCCCGAGGTGAATATCACCATCGTCATGGTCAGGATCGTGCCGACCAGCGCCGGCACGATCTGCACCGCCGTGCGCCGCGCAGGGTTGTACTCGGTGCGGATCTCGAAGCGGCGAATCCCGGCTGCGCTGACGCCGGCACGGTGCAGCACCGGCATCGAAGCCAGGCCCTGCGCGACATTTTCGAGCGCCGGCTGGCTGCCGTCGACCAGCAGCTGCACCGCGGGGCGGTCGCCTTCGTAGAGCCGCCGCTCCAGGCTTGCTGCGATCACGATGCCGACCGTGGCCTCGCCGCGCTGCATCAGCTGGCGGAGCTCTCGTTCGCTGCCGGCCTGGCGCACGACCCGTATCACCTGGGTCGCCTGCAGGTCGCCGACCAACTGCCGCGACAGTGCCGTGCGCGATTGGTCGAGCACCGCCGCATCCACGTCGCGCACATCGAAGTTGATCGCGTAGCCGAACAGCAGGATCTGCAGGATCGGCACGCCGATGATCATTCCGAAGGTGACGCGGTCGCGGGCGAGTTGCCGGGCCTCCTTGGCGGCGATCGCGAGCAGGCGTTCGAACCAGATCATGCGGCGCGCTCCGCGCCCCGCGCATTGCGCAGGAGCGTTGCGGCGACGAACACGTCCTCGAGCGTCGCGCCGACGCGTTCGACGCGCGCATCTGCGCATTGGGCCACGAGCAGCGCGCGCAGCTCGCCCTCGGGTTCCACTGCGTCGCGATGCACCAGCACGTGCAGGCGGTTGCCGAGCTGCGCGACGCTCCTGACCGCCGGCACCGCGGCAAGCACGCGCCGCACCGCGGTGAGGTCGGCGCATTCGATTTCAATGACCGTTGCGTCGATGTCGCGCGCAAGCTGCTTGGGCTCGCCTTCGGCGGCGATGCGGCCGCGATCCAGGATCGCGAGCCGGTGGCAGCGTTCGGCCTCATCCATGTAATGCGTCGAAACCAGGATCGTCGTGCCGCGCGCGACGAGGGCAAACAGGTTTTCCCAAAAATCGCGGCGGTGCTGGGGATCGACGGCGCTCGTGGGCTCGTCGAGCAGCAGTAACTCCGGGTCGTGCAGCGTCGCCGCGGCGAGCGCCAGGCGCTGGCGCTGGCCGCCGCTCAGGGTCCCTGCGCGTTGGCTTACGAAGGACCCGAGGTCGTAGCTGCGGATCCGGTCCTCCATGCGCTCCCGACGGGTGGCGCGGTCGAGCCCGTAGACGCGGCTCATGAAATCCAGGTTCTCGGTGACGGTGAGGTCGTCCCACAGCGAGAAGCGCTGGGTCATGTAGCCGAGCTTGCGGCGCACCGTCTCGGCTTCGCGCGGCACCTCGTGGCCGAGCACGGTGGCCGTGCCGAGAGTCGGCACCAGTAACCCGCACAGCATTCGGATGGTCGTCGACTTGCCGGAGCCGTTCGGACCGAGGAAACCGTAGATTTGCGCCCGCGGCACGTCGAGGTCGATGCCGTCCACCGCGGTGACGGCACCGAAGCGGCGTGCCAGGCCGCGCGCGGAGATCGCGACCGTCACGGCCCGGCCTGGATTTCCGAGAGCGTCACTTCGACCGGCATGCCGGTCGGGAGTCCCGCGGCTTCGGGCTCCGTCAGCACGATCTCCGCGAGGAACGAGAGCCGGCTGCGGTCGCGCTCGTTGAGCGCGTAATAAGGCGTGAAGGCCGCCTCCGAGGAAACATAGCGGACCTCGCCGCGCCAGTCGCGCTCCGAGCCGTCGACGCGCACGATCGCGCCGGCTCCCGCCTGCACCGTCACGCGCCGCGGCTGCGGGATGAACACGCGCGCCCAGGGCTGCCCCGCGGCGAGCAGCACGGCGACCGGCGCGCCGCGCGGCGGGCGCTCGCCGAGTTCGTAAGGCAGGGCATCGATGACACCCGCACGCGGGGCGTGCACCGTGTGCCGCGCCAGGCTCAATTCGACTTCCGCGACCTGCGCGCGCGCCTCGGCGAGCAAGGCGGCCGCCTGCTCGACGACTTCGCTCCGCGTGCCGCGTTCGAGTTCCGCGAGCCGCTCCTTTGCGGCGCGCTGCTCCGCGACCGCCCCGTCACGCAAGGCGCGCTGGCGGTCCAAAGCGTTCACCGACAGCACGCCGTCCGCGACCAACGTTTCGACGCGTGTGAATTCCCGGGATTCGACCGAAGCGCGAGCCGTAGCACCCTCGGCGAGCGCGCGCGCTTCACGGACCTGCTCGCGGCGCGCCCCGGCGACGAGTTCGGCATGGCGCCGTTCCGCCCGGGCCGCCGCAGACCGTGCCTGCGCGAGTCGTGCCCCGGCCGCCGCCGGATCGAGTTGCAGCAGCAACTGGCCCTCGGTCACGGCATCGCCCTCGCGGACCGCCACCGCGATGATCGGCTCCTGCGCCTCGGCCACGAGCTCGACCCGGTCGCGTTCCAGCGTCCCGAGCAGAACCTCGCCATCACCGCCGCAGCCGGCGATTGCAAGTACCGCGACCGCAACCGCCCGGCATCCATGCTTCATTCAGTATCTCCGCCGACGATTTCCCGGATAATAGCAACCATGCGCGCCCCATTCGTCATTGCACTGTGGGCCTGCCTTGCATCCGCGCCACCGGCGGGCGCTGCGGACGGAGACCAGCCGATGATCGCGAT
>CAYZDW010000294.1:0-8551 GCA_964477175.1 uncultured Steroidobacteraceae bacterium
CCTTGCGGACGTCGAAAAGAAAGTCACCGCCGCCTACGGCACGCTGACCAAGTACCTGGGCGTCGTCGAACTGGCCCGGCGCGATACCTTCATCATCGACCCGCAGGGCCGCGTGGCCAAACATTACGTCAAGGTCGATCCCAAGGGTCATTCGGAGCTAGTGCTGACCGACCTCAAGCGGCTGGCCGCCAAGGCCCATTGAAAGGACCGGCCGCTCTGCGCTTCGCCGGGTCCGACAGCTATGTCGCGACCGGCGAGTTCATGCTCGCGGTCAACGCGGCCGTCACGCTGGCCCGGCCGCTCTTGATCAAGGGCGAGCCCGGCACCGGCAAGACCCAGCTCGCGCAGGAGGTCGCCCGCGCGCTCGACCGGCCGCTGTTCGAATGGCACATCAAGTCGACCAGCAAGGCATAGCAGGGCCTTTACGAATATGACGCCGTCTCGCGCCTGCGCGACTCGCAACTCGGCGACCCGAAAGTACAGGACATCGCCAACTACATCGTGCCGGGCATGCTGTGGCAGGCGTTCGATTGCGACTGCCAGGCGGTGCTGCTGATCGACGAGATCGACAAGGCCGACATCGAGTTCCCGAACGACCTGCTGCGCGAACTCGACCGAATGGAGTTCTACGTCTACGAAACGCGGCAGCTGGTCCAGGCCAGGCACCGCCCGATCGTGTTCATCACGAGCAACAACGAGAAGGAACTGCCTGACGCGTTCCTGCGCCGCTGCTTTTTCCACTACATCCGTTTCCCCGACCGCGAGACGATGGAACGGATCGTCGACGTGCACCATCCCGGCCTCAAGAAAGAGCTGCTCGCAGAGGCGCTCACGGCGTTCTACCGGATCCGTGACGTGCCCGGCCTGAAGAAGAAGCCTTCGACCTCGGAACTCCTTGACTGGCTCAAGTTGCTGCTGGCCGAGGATGTTCCACCGGAAGCGCTGCGCTCCGACGACCCGAAGGCCGCGATTCCGCCGCTCTACGGCGCGCTGCTGAAGAACGAGCAGGACGTGCACCTGTTCGAGCAGCTCGTGTTCCTGAATCGGCGGGCCGGCCGGCCCGGCTGACGCGGCGCGCCGGCGGCCGATGCTGATCCGCTTCTTCATGATGCTGCGCGCCGCGGGCGTGCCGGTGTCCATCACCGAATTCCTGGCGCTGCTGGAGGCTTTGGAGGCACGGCTGATCGGCCTGTCAGCGGACGAGTTCTACTGGCTCGCGCGCGCGGTGCTCGTCAAGGACGAACGCCACTATGACCGCTTCGACCAGGTGTTCGCCGCGCATTTCCGCGGCATCGAACAAGTACTTGAGGCGCTGGTAGCCGATTTTCCCGCCGACTGGCTGCGGAAAAACCTCGAGCTCTCGCTGAGCGACGAGGAGAAGGCGCGCATCGCGACGCTCGGGGGCTGGGACGCGCTGATGGAGACGCTGCGCCGCCGGCTCGCGGAGCAGCAGGCGCGCCATCAGGGCGGCAGCAAATGGATCGGCACCGGCGGCACATCGCCATTCGGGGCCTACGGCTACAACCCGGAGGGCGTCCGCATCGGCCAGCAGGGCTCGCGCAACCGCCGCGCCGTCAAGGTCTGGGACCGCCGCGAGTTTGCCAACCTGGACGATTCGGTCGAGCTCGGCACGCGCAACATCAAGCTTGCGCTGCGGCGGCTCAGGCGATTCGCGCGCCAGGGCGCGGCCGAGCAACTCGACCTCGACGGCACGATCGACTCGACCGCACGCCGGGCCGGCCTGCTCGACATCCGCATGGTTCCCGAGCGGCACAACGCCGTGAAGGTGCTGCTGTTCCTCGACGTCGGCGGCTCGATGGACGATCACGTTCGTGTCTGCGAAGAGCTTTTCTCCGCGGCGCGCGGCGAATTCAAGCACCTCGAGTACTTCTACTTCCACAATTTCGTCTACGAGTCGGTCTGGAGGGACAACCGGCGCCGCCATTCCGAGCGCACGCCGACAGCCGAGGTCATGCGCACCTATGCCCACGACTACAAGCTCGTGGTCGTCGGCGACGCGACCATGAGCCCTTACGAGATCGTGCAGCCGGGTGGCAGCATCGAGCACTGGAACGAGGAGCCCGGCGCCGCCTGGATGCGGCGGCTGCTCACGAACTACCCGCGCCACGCCTGGCTCAATCCCGAGCCGCGCGAACGCTGGGAATGGACACCGTCGGTCAAGATCACGCGCGAGATATTTGAGGACCGCATGTACCCCCTGACGCTCGCCGGTTTGGACCAGGCAATGAGGTCACTGCAATAGCCTTGCGCGGCTCTGGCCGGGCGGGCCGGGCCGCGCAATGCATCACCGACCGCATGCCCGGTCCACACCGACAGCTACCCACACGGCCAACGGCGCTCTGACCACACCCACGGCATCCCGCAGCGCGCGGGCGAGGTGACCGGGACCCCGCGAGCGAACTCGTAAGTTCCGGCTGAGTGAGCGAGCGGGGTCCTGGTCGGATCCCGCCCGCGCGATGCGGCACGTCTTCGCGAACTATTGCGCTGCCGGCACCAGCGTGAGGATGTGCTGCGCCGGTCCCGGGAGGAACGGCGTGGGCTCGCCACGAGCCCATGCGGAGTGGCCGGCGCGATAGAACGGCGAGAGAGGATGACCGCTCTGCCCTCCCGGCATGTGCAGGTAGCCCTCCTGCTCGAGTCCCGGCGACACGGCGAAGCGCTCGGAGGCGCCGAATGTCGGCGACTGCACGCGCGGCGTGGACCAGTCCCCGGGCAGCGGTTCCGCCGGCATGTCGAGCCAGCGCGCCAGGAATGGCAGTGCCTCGCTCAGCGGATGCTGGATGCGTGGTCTGTTGATTCGTCCCCAGGTGCAGTCGCCGAGATTGGCACATTCGTCCGGAAGTTTACCGACGACTTCCATGGCGACGTCGGCAAGCCAGGCATCCCAGTCGGCGAACCGTGGGTCGAGCAAATGTGCCGGGCGCTCGCGGGTGAGCCGCCAGGCAACCTCGGTGAAGCGCTCCGGCGTGCGCCAGCGAAAATCCGGCCAGCGGGCGCGCGCCTCGATGGTCAGCATCTCGTATGCGCGATGCGCGGCGCTGCGCTCGAATTCACGCAGCAGGCGATAGCCGGCGTCGTCGATTGCGGCGCGACCTGACCAGGCCGCGACCAGAGCCTCGGCCTCGGCAGCGCCGGCCCGCGCCAATGCGCGGCGCATGAGCGGCTGCCAATGCACGAGATAATCCGCGCGATCGTCGAGCTGGATCGCGAGCAGGTCGGCCGCGGTCGCCTGCTGCAGCGCGGCAAGGCGGTCGCGGATCTGCCGCGCGCGCGCAGCGGAGGCATAGCCGCCGTCACCGATCTGCGCAAACATTTCGCCGCCGACCACGCGGGCATTCGCGCTCCAGGCACGGCCCTCCGGCGGGTCGAGCAGCCGCGGTGAGTCGGCTGGCGCGATCCAGCCTTCCCAGCCGGCGCCATTTTCGTGCCAGACGGCGGGTCGCGCCGGGTCGAAGCCGCGCCGTCGCGGCAGGCGGCCCGACAACACCCAGCCGATGCGCCCGCCGGCATCGCCGATCAGCACGTTTTGCGCTGGCATTCCGGCGCCGCCGATGATGGCTGCTGCCTCATCGAGATTGCGTGCGTCTTCCATCGCGAGCAAGGCCATGTCGGTCGCCTCGGGCCGATGAGCGGTCCATGCCAGGGCCAGTTCGCGGCCCTCGGCGTCACTGCCGATGACCGGACCCCAGATCGTGCGGCGCACGGCGAGTTCTTCGTCGGCGCCGCCGGCCACGTGCAGCATTTCGACGTCGGTCTCGAAGCGCTGCGGTCCGTCGGCGGTCAGGTAGCTTTTGCTGCCCTCCGCTGGCGCGAGCGCGATGAGATCCTGGAAATCTCCGTAGCTGTTGGTGAAGCCCCAGGCGACGTGGCCGTTGCTGCCTGCGACGATCGCCGGCACGCCGGGCAGGCTGACACCGCTGACGTCGAGCTGGCCGGGTTCGACGACCAGGCGCGCCCGATACCAGATATTCGGCACGCGCAGGCCCAGGTGCATGTCATTCGCGACCAGCGCGCGCCCGCTCGCGGTATGACTGCCGGCAATCGCCCAGTTGTTGCTGCCGACCATGCCCTCCGGCTCCGGATCGGCGGCAGCCGCCGATGCCTGATCGAACAGGTCCGGGTCGAGCCTGCGCAGGTCGAATGCGCGCGGATCCGGCAGCGGCGCCTGCGACAGCCGGCTGCCGTCGAGCGGCGCCTCCCCGTCGGGATCGGCATCGTTCAGCAGGCGGTAGAGCGCCTCCGGCAGTACCGCCGCCAACCGGCCGCGCTGCTGCTCGCTGCGCGCTTCGGTGCCCTGCAGGTCGATCCACATCGCATAGACGACCAGCAGGGAATCCTCGGCCCGCCAGGTCGCGGGCTGCACGCGCAGCAGCAGGTATTCGAACGGCCGCAGCCGGCTGTCCGCGAGCGCGGCATTCACGCCCGCGGCATAGGCGTCGAGCAGCGTCCGCCCGGCCGGATCCATTGCCGCGAGTGAAAGCGCCGCGCGCCGGCGAAACTGATGCAGCCGGATGCGCCGGTCGGTGTCGAGCAATGCCGGCCCGAGCAACTCCGCCAGTTCACCTGCAGCCGTGCGTCGCAGCAGGTCCATCTGGAACCAGCGGTCCTGGGTGTGGGCGTAGCCGGTCGCGCGCGCCACGTCCTCGCGAGTGGTACCGCGGATCACCGGCACGCCCGCGGCGTCTCGCTCGATGACGATCGGCGCGTGCAGGCCCGCGAGCGTCACTTCGCCGTCAATGCGCGGCAGGCTGGCCCGGAGGGCGAGCCAGGCTCCGGCCGCCGCGAGCAACACCAGGCCGGCCGTCGCGACCAGCGTGATGCGCAGTCCCCGCAACAAGCCCGGCTTCATGCGGGTGCGCGCTGGACCTTGATGATCTTCATTGTGTTGGTGCCGCCGGACACGCCCGACAGCTCGCCTTTCGTGACGATGATCAGGTCGCCCTCGGCCGCGAGACCCTCGCCGAGCAGGCGCTCGAAAATCGCCGGGTACAGCTGCTCCGGCTGCGGGTGCGTGACATCGAAGGCAACCGGGTAAACGCCGCGATAGAGCGTCACGCGGCGCTGGGTCGCCGCGTGACGCGTGAACGCGTAGATCGGGATATCGGAACGGATACGCGACATCCACAGCGCCGTCGAGCCCGACTCGGTCAGCGCGACGATCGCCCTGACATCCATGTGATTGGCCGTGTACATGACCGCGGCCGCGATCGCCTCGTCGGTGCGCGTGAAGTGGCTATCGGAGCGCTGCATGTCAGGCCGGTTCGAGGTCTGCCACTTCTCGGCACCCTCGATAACCTGCGCCATCGCGCGCACGACCTTGTCCGGGTGTCGGCCCACGGCGGTCTCGGCGGACAGCATCACCGCGTCGGTGTCGTCCATCACCGCGTTCGCGACATCGGAGACCTCGGCGCGCGTCGGCGCCGGCGCATGGATCATCGACTCCATCATCTGCGTCGCCGTGATCACCAGCCGGTTGCGCGCGCGCGCGAGTCCGATGATCCGCTTCTGCAGCCCCGTCAGTTCCGCGTAACCGACCTCGACGCCGAGGTCGCCGCGCGCGACCATGACGGCCGAACTTGCGTCGATGATTTCCTCGAGATGGTCGATCGCGTCACGCCGCTCGATCTTCGCGACGATGCGGCCCTCGCCGCCGGCCGCGCGCAAGAGGTCCCAGGCCTCGCGCACGTCGTCGCCGTTCCGGACGAAAGACACTGCGAGGTAGTCAACGCCCAGCTCGGCGGCCATGCGGATGTCCTCGCGGTCCTTCGCGGTCAGCGCGCCGGCGGACAGGCCGCCGCCGAGCTTGTTGAGGCCCTTCATGTCGGTGAGCTCGCCGCCCATCGTGACGCGCGTATGAACCCGCGTGCCCTCGATGCGCGTGACTTCGAGCGCAATGAGGCCGTCGTTGAGCAGCAGCGTGTCGCCGCGCCGGACGTCCCTCGGCAGCGACTCGTAGGCCACGCCGACGATCCTGTCGGTCCCGGCGGCGGGATCGAAAGCCGGGTCGAGCACGAATGCTTCGCCGTCCACGAGCGTGGCGCTGCCTGAGGCGAAGCGCTCGATGCGAACCTTGGGTCCGCGCAGGTCTCCCAGGATGCCGACCACGCGGCCGGCACGCGCTGCCGCGGCACGCACGCGCCCGATGCGGCGGGCGTGATCGTCAAAGGCACCGTGCGAGAAATTCACACGAACGAGGTCCGTGCCGGCCTCGATCAGGTCGGTGAGCGCGCGATCGGTGTCGGTCGCCGGCCCGATCGTCGCCACGATCTTGGTTCGTCTTGGCATGTTCGCCTCGCTTCCCGGCGCGCTCAAGCGAGCGCGCGCTGCTCCAGGATGGCGACGGCCGGCAGCGTCCTGCCCTCGACGAATTCGAGGAAGGCGCCGCCGCCCGTCGAAATGTAGGAAATGTCCCCGCCGACATCGTACTTGTCGATCGCGGCCAGCGTGTCGCCGCCGCCTGCGATCGAAAATGCCCTGCTGCGCGCGATCGCCTGGGCCAGCACGCGCGTGCCCTCGCCGAACTGGTCGAACTCGAACACGCCGAGCGGACCGTTCCAGATTACCGTGCCCGCGGCCATCACGATCTTCGCGATCAGCTCGGCCGTGTCCGGGCCGAGGTCCAGGATCATGTCGCCCTCCGCGACCTCGGACACCGGCTTGACGTCGGCCTCCGCGGCGGCGGAGAGTTCGCCTGCGACGACCACGTCGACCGGGATCGGTATCCCGACGCCGCGCTCCCGCGAGCGCGCCAGCAAGCGGCGCGCCACGTCGATCATTTCCGGCTCATACAGGGACTTTCCGACCGGCAGCCCTGCCGCCGCGAGGAAGGTGTTGGCGATGCCGCCGCCGACCACGAGCTGGTCCACCTTCCCGATCAAATTTTCGAGCACGGAGAGTTTCGTCGAGACCTTCGAGCCGCCGACCACGGCGACCAGCGGCCGCGCGGGATTGCCAAGCGCCGTCTCGAGCGCCTCCAGCTCGCTGACCAGCAGCGGCCCGGCGCAGGCGACGGGCGCGAACCGGGCGATGCCGTGCGTGCTGGCCTCGGCGCGATGCGCGGTGCCGAATGCGTCCATGACGAACACGTCGCAGAGCGCGGCCATGCGGCGCGCGAGCCCCTCGTCATTGCCCTTCTCGCCCTTGTTGAAGCGCACGTTTTCCAGCAGCACGACCTCGCCGGGCGCGACCTCGACGCCGCCAAGCCAGTCGCCAACCAGGCGTACGGGCCGTCCGAGCAGTGACGACAGGCGCGCGGCGACCGGCGCGAGGCTCAGCGCGGGGTCCCGCGCGCCCTCCCTGGGCCGGCCGAGGTGCGACATCACCAGCACGCGCGCGTCGCGCTCGATCGCAAGCCGCAACGTCGGCAGCGCAGCGCGGATGCGCGCATCGCTCGTCACCTGCCCATCGGCCACCGGCACGTTGAGGTCTTCGCGGATCAACACGCGTTTGCCGGCCAGGTCGAGGTCCGACATGCGCACGAGTTTCACGCGCGTGCCCAGGCCAGCGTCGTGTCCAGCATCCGGTTTGAGAAGCCCCATTCGTTGTCGTACCAGGCGCAAACCTTGACCAGCGTCCCTCCCACCACCTTGGTCAGCGGGCCATCCACGGTCCCCGAGGCCGGGTTGTGATTGAAATCCACGGACACCAGTGGCTCCTCGGTGTACTCGAGAATACCCTTGAGATTGCCCCCCGCGGCCGAACGCAGGATGCCATTGACCTCCTCGGCGCTGGTCGCGCGCTTCGCGGTGAAGGTCAGGTCGACCAGCGACACATTGATGGTCGGCACGCGCACCGCAAAGCCGTCCAGCAGGCCCTTCAGCTCGGGCAGCACGAGACCGACGGCCGCGGCCGCGCCGGTCTTGGTCGGGATCATCGACATCGTGGCCGAGCGCGCGCGCCGCAGGTCGCTGTGATAGACGTCGGTCAGCACCTGGTCGTTCGTATACGCATGCACCGTCGTCATGATCCCGCACACGACGCCGAGCGACTCGTGCAGCGGCTTGACGAGCGGCGCCAGGCAGTTGGTCGTGCACGAAGCGTTCGAGATGACGGTCATGTCGCGGCGCAGGACCCCATGGTTGACGCCGTAGACGATGGTCGCGTCCACGCCATCGGCCGGCGCAGCGATCACGACCTTTCTCGCGCCGCCCGCCAGGTGCTTCGACGCCTTCTCCTTGCTGGCGAATAGCCCGGTGCTCTCGAGCACGATCTCGACGCCGAGCTCCCCCCAGGGAAGCTTCGAAGGATCACGCTCCGTGAGCACCCGGATCCGTTCGCCATTGACGACCATGTAATCGCCTTCGACGGCGACCCGGCCCGGGAACGGGCCGTGCGCCGTGTCGTGGCGCGTCAGGTGCGCATTGGTTTTCGCATCGCCGAGGTCGTTGATCGCGACAATCTGAAGCTCGCCGTTGCGCTTCGACTCATACAGGGCCCGCAGCACGTTGCGGCCGATCCGGCCATAGCCGTTGATGCCCACCTTGATCGCCATGGTCAGTTGTCTCCCGTTTTCAGCATCGATTCCACTGTC
>CAYZDW010000295.1:0-4121 GCA_964477175.1 uncultured Steroidobacteraceae bacterium
CAGTTCGGACCGGAACGGGCCGGGTCCCCTCGCTCGCTCAGCCGGAACTTACGAGCTCGCTCGGGGGTCCGGCCGGGCCAAGCACCCGTCACCAGGTCGCCGCCATCCTTGGGTGCGCCTGCGCGAGCGAGGGGACCCGGCCCGTTCCGGTCCGAACTGCGCTCACCACCCAGACCACGGCGTCGCCGGTGCCATGTTGCGCGGGGCCGAATCTTGCCCGCCCTTCTGGCCGCGCGACTTCAGAACGTATAGCCGAGCGATGTGACCAGGCTCCAGTCGTTGGATTCGAACCCTTCGGATGGCCGGTTATCGTAGCTATCGTAAAGCGAGATCTCGAAGAACAGGTCGTTGACCAATTCCCTGCGCAGCTTCAAGGAACGCTCGGCCCGTATCCAGTGCTGCCCACCATTCGAAATTGGCTTTAGAACAGGGGTCCGGGAGGTTTTCCGAACCCCTGTAATATGCGGCGTACGCCGACGGTTCGTTGCCGGAAATTACGACTGTCAAATCGTCCGGCTCCCCCCATTTCTTGACACTTGAGATGCAAACAGCCGGACAGCGTGCGGCAACGGCGGGACTACGATATCGGCCGGCGCCAGCAATCGCGCGGCGAGATCCTGCTGGAGCCCGAGTGGCAATAACCCAACCGTTAGGATAGTATTGTCGTGCCAACCGTCATTCGCGTTCGCGGCCTGCGAGTCGTGATCTTCACGAATGACCACTGGCCGCCACATGTTCACGTCATCGGATCAGGACGAGTGGCGAAGATTGCGCTGGGTGGCAAGGCCAGGCACCCGACTGTCATGACAACTGCCGGATTTTCGCGTGCGCAACTGGCTGATATTCTCGTCGAGATCGACCGGCACCACGACCTGCTAATGCAGCGGTGGAGAGAAATTCATGGCGACACCTGAGTGGGTCAAGCAGGAATTGCGCGCAAACTACGCGAAGGCATCGCGCGCCGGGCAGCGCGCTGCAAGAACAGAACCCAGAGCGACCAAGGCAACCTACCTCGCCAGACACGATGCCCTGCTAATTCGATTGATCAACGGGGCCACATTCATGGTACCGCTGAAACTCATTCCAGGCCTGAAGCGGGCGGCTCCTCGCGACATCCGCGCGGTCGAGATTCTCGGAGGTGGCGGTGGCCTGCATTGGGAAAATCTGGATCTCGACTTGAGCGTGCCGGCCCTTGTCTCATCATTGTTTGAGAGTCCAGTCTGGATGGCGGAACTCGGCCGAATGGGTGGGCGGCAATCTTCCGCGGCAAAAGCTTCCGCGGCGCGGAAGAACGGACGAAAGGGCGGTCGTCCCCGACTCCGCCCGTCAGTGACAGCGACGCCGTAGAGACAAGCTCTCCCATTTGGAAGAGGCCGCAGGAATCTCCGGGTGTCTTTCGACCAGCTCCTGATCCTGCTCCCGGCGTTCTTCCTGATCGCGGGTCTTTACACGAGCGTGGGCCATGTGGGCGCCTCCGGTTACCTGGCGGCGATGGCACTGCTCGCCATTGCGCCCGAGACCATGCGCCCGACAGCGCTCGCCCTGAACATCCTGGTGGCCTCTGTCACCTTTTATCGCTTCGCGGGCGCCGAATATTTCTCCTGGCGCGCCTATGGGCAGCCATCGACGGAGAACCCCACGGACAAGGCAAGAATCCCGATCCTGCCTGCGATTGGCTGTGGGGCAGCCATCGGGCTTCTGTCAAGCCTGACTGGCACGGGCGGTGGGATCTTCCTCTCCCCGATCGTGCTGCTGGCCGGCTGGGCCAACCGCCTCCGTCACGAGGTCGCGGCCACCGATACGAGCGAATGAGCGCGTCGCCTGTCTGCTGTTGCGGCGCCGGCGGGCGCGAAGCGAGGCGGGACCCGAGCGAGCGAATGTCCGTTCTTCTGAGCGAGCGAGGGTGCCCGACCTGCTCCGCGCCGCCGGCACCGCTTCGTCAGGCAGTCGCCGCGCTTACTCGAAGAGTTGCGGGTTGACGTCGACTTCCGCCGCTGCGCGCATTGCAGACACGTAGACCGCCGCATCCGCAATATTCGCGCGCTCGCGCGCTCCTTCGAACTCGCTCTGGCGCTCGCTCGGCGACAGCGTCGCGAGCGTGCCGGTCCGCACTGCGCTCATCATCCAGACTGCGGTGTCGCCGGTGCCGAGTTTCGCGGTCCCGAACCGCGGCCGCCCTTCGGGGCGCGGCGCGCGGAATGCTTCGCTGGTGATCTCCACGGGTACCTGCGTCTCGTCGCGGCGTACGAGCCGCGGTTGCTGGCTCGGCGCTGCCGCGGCGGCTGGCTGCCAGGGCCGGATCACCGTCATCCAATCGCCGCCGCCCGCCAGTTCCGCCGCGACCGCTGCGGCTCTCTCGGCCGCGAGGCGCTGTGCTTCTTCCAGCCGCGCCGCGGCAGCGACCTGTTCGCGAACCTCGGCCAGCGGCCGCGCGCGGGCCGGCTCATGGGCCGCGACACGCACGGCCACGACATGGCCGGCTGCGAGCTCGACGGTGCGCAGCTCGCTGCCGGAAAGCACCTCCGCCGAGAACACGGCCTCGACCAGCGCCGGATGCCCGCCGAGTTCGCCGCCGCCCGTGCGCGTGAATGACTCGATGCGCCGGATCGGCAGGCTCAACCTGGCCGCGAGTTCGGCAAGGTTGCCGGCCGACTCGAATGCCAGCGTGTCGAGCTGCTCCTGCTGGTCTCCGAACAGCCTCTCGACCTCCGCGCGCCGCAGCTCCGGCTCGATCTGCGCCCTGACCTCCTCGAAGGATCGCGTGGTGCCCGGCTCAACCTCCTCGAGGCGGATCACGTGCCAGCCGAACTCGGAGCGCACCGGCCCGCGGATTTCGCCGGCCTGCATGTCCCAGACCGCGTCGCCGAAGGCGCCGACGAAATCGCCGCGCTGGGCCCAGCCGAGATCCCCGCCCGCGGCCGCGGAACCGGCATCTGCGGACAGCTCGCGCGCAAGCGCCGCGAAATCCTCGCCGGCGCGCGCGCGCTCGTAAACGGATTTGGCCCGGGCCCCGGCCGCAGCCTCATCGTCCCCGACCTCGATCAGGATGTGACGCGCGTGGCGCCGGCCGGCCGTCGAATAGCGTTCCTGGATGCCTTCATAGTATTCCCGCAACTGGTCCTCGCTGATCGTGACTCCCGATGCGAGATTCTCGATGTTGAGCTCGACGTATTCGACCGTCGCCTGTTCCCCGGTCATGTAGAGCGACTGGTGGCCGGCGAGGTACGACTCGAGCGCCGTCTCATCGAGCGCGACCGCGCCCTGGAAGCTCGAGGCCGGAATCAGCACCCAGGCGATCTCGCGCATTTCGGCGCGCAACGCAACCTGACGGTCGATTTCGCCGGGCAACACAAATGCAGAGGCGGAAATGCCGCGGTCGAGTTGCCGCGCCACGGCGAATTCGCGCTGCTGTGCTTCGAACTGTTCCGGCCGCATCGCCAGCGAGCGCAGCGCCGCGTGATAGGCGTCAGGCGAGAACTTGCCGTCGACCTGAAACGCCGGGATCTGCCGGATGGCTTCGAGCACCTGCTCGTCGCTCACGACATAGTGCAGCTTGCGGGTGCGCTGGCGGATCAGTTCGCTGCGCACCGCCTGCTCGAGCGCGTTGGTCTGCAATTGCTTGCGCAGTTCATCGGGGACCCCGGCCGCGCCGAACGCCGCCTGGTAGCGCGACAACTCGTCCTGATACTGCCGGCGCACCTCGTCAACGGCCAGTTCCTGCCCGTTGACGTCGATGCCCTGCGCTTTGGCGAAGCTGCCGACGCTCGCGTCGACACCCCAGAATACAAATACGATTCCGAGCGCGGTCAGGATGACGATCGCAAAAATGCCTGTCAGTCGGTCGTGAATGGTCTGCAGCATGTCGGTTGCGTCTTTTCCGCGGCGGGCGCTACGTTAGCATGGTTGGGATTCGGCCTCGTAGCCGGGGAGGCTGCCATGCGTCTGCCACTCCTGGTCGCGATCTGCTTGTTCATTGCACTGCCGGCGCAGGCTGGGCCGCCGGCGGTCCGCCCGTTCTCGTCCCTCGATGTGTTCGCCCTGGAATGGGCCAGCGACCCGCAGATCGCGCCCGATGCTTCGCAGGTCGCCTACGTGCGGCGCTCGTTCGACATCAAGAGCGA
>CAYZDW010000296.1:0-5651 GCA_964477175.1 uncultured Steroidobacteraceae bacterium
TACCCGGGCATCATCACCTACAGCACGGTGGGTAACGGTCCCGCCAACGTTCTCGAAGGCAATGTCATATGGAATACCAACGACAATGCCATCCAGTCCGCTGCTGATACGATTATCCGCAACAACATCGTATTGGGCTCGCCGATCTCGCTGCAATCACATCAGGCGGGCAGCCCCTCGAACATTCAGGTGGTGCACAACACGGTTGTGGCCAATGGCGACGGCATCAACGTCCGCAATGTGGTCGGGAGCGTGATCATTGCCAACAATGCCGTGTATTCGCAGGGCGGTACCGCGATCCGGCTGATCAGTGGCAACACGAGCCTGGTGACCGTCGCAGGCAATGTCGGCAGCGGCGGCCTGTCAGGGGCGAGCAGCGGTTACGTGAATGGCAATGGAATCGCCGCCGATTTCGTGAACGGTCACTTCAACGGCGCACCACCCATCGACCTCTTTCCCAAGCCAGGCTCGGCGCTGAACGGCGCTGCCGCCGCCGCCCATGCCACGGCGATGGACTTCAACGGGACTGGCCGGGCTGGCAGCTCCGACGCCGGCGCCTACCGCTTCAATGCGAATGGCAATCCAGGCTGGCGCATTGTTGCGGGATTCAAGACCATGAGCGGCATTGTCGCGTCACCGATGCCGCCCACAAACGTTCGCGTCGAGTAAGGTCTCGCTAGAATACGGGCGCATGACCGACGCCCGAGCGCCTGACCGCCAACTGTCGGTCGCACCGATGATGGACTGGACCGACGATGTCGAATAGGGCCGGCAACTCAAATACTTAGCATCGCCGAAAAGAACGTGTCGCCTAGATGTTGCCTTCCGGCTGTCCCGGCAACACGGGTTTTCGTTCCGCGATTGCGGACACTCGGAACACAGACGCGCATGAGCATCGCCGCCGGCGGTTCGGGCGGACAGTGCTCATTCGCCGATCAAGCGCGCCCGATCGATTCGAACCGCCCAGTGCCTCAAACCAAGGTCGCGAGCAACGTGAGCGCTGGCGCCACGCGGATGCCGTCGGGGGTCTGATAATTCTTGCGGCCGATGGCCGAGATCTGCCAAGCCTCCGCCTGGGGGAATTTGTTGCGCAAGTACCGAAGGCCGCCATCGACTTCTGCGTCGGACCATTTGCATTCAACCAATCGGATGGGCCGGCCGCGTTCGGTGACGACGAAGTCGACCTCGCGCCGGTCGATATCGCGAAAGTAGCGCAGCTCGAGATCACGGCCGGAAGTGTCCTGCTCGTAGTGCACCCACTTCAAGAAGTGGCAAGCGACCAGGTTCTCGAACCTGGCCGCGTCGCCCGGCACGAGCGACCAGTCGAGTTGATAGAGTTTCTGCTCTTTCTTGACGGCGCGAATGCGCGGCGCGCCAAACGGTGAGAGTCGAAAGATCGCATACAGGCGCTCCAGTGCATCGAGCCAACGGCTGACGCTCTTGTGGCTGACCTGCAAGTCCTCGCGTAGCGCATTGATCGACAACGGCGATCCAATGAGCTCCGGCAGCCGCAACATCATGAGCTCGAGGTGGCCGAGGTCCTGAATGCGTTCCAGTGACGCGACATCTTCGCGAATGAGACGGGTTCGGTACTCGCGCGACCAGCGACGGGCTTCGGTTTCACTGCCCGAGAGAAAAGGCTCGGGAAAGCCACCGAGCGTGAGCAGCTGTCGCCAGCCGCTCATTTCATTGACGCGGAGCTCCGCGACCGACAGCGGATGCAGGCGCAACAAGTGGTAGCGACCCTGCAGGGAGTCGCCGCCGAATCGATACAGATCGAGCCGCGCACTGCCGGTGACGAGAATACGCTGTCCGCGCGCTCGGCCATCATAGAGGCCTTTCAGATAGTTGCGCCAGCGGCGGTACTTGTGGATCTCATCGAACACCCAGAGCTTCGCGGGCGGCAACTCGCCAGTGAGTATTCTCTGGCGATGCTCGGCGATGTCCCAATTAAGGTAGCCGGCGGAGCCGCGCTGCAGACTGCGAGCGAGGGTCGTCTTGCCGACCTGGCGCGGCCCGGCAACGAACACCATTTTCCGAGCCAGGTCGCGTCGCACCTGCGGCAGCAGATAGCGGGTGAGTCTTGCCATAATCCGGGCAGAGTACCGGCATTTGTGCCCAGGGTCAAAAATACTCGCGAGTATTTTCTCCTGATGGCGAAAATGCCCAGATTGGATCCTGCAGTGCTCGCGCGGACAATACCGCCAGACGCTCCAGATGCAGTCGCTGCACAACCCACCGTCGAGCACGCCCACGATTTTGCGCCGTGAGTCCGCGGCAGCGAATCTCCGACGCGACGAATGCGCGAACTCTTACGTTCATATGTTCGACGCGGAGGGGACACACGGTATTCTTGTCGCCTATATGGCGCCTCCAACGTGGATAAATGGCCTCCACGGCCATCGACGTCATAGCAGTGCGTCGATGAAAATCCCTTGGAAAGCTGGCACTGTCGTCACTTGGCTGACCCTTGGGCAGTGCCGGCCGGTCCCGTCGCGACTGGACCGAGTGACGAAATTATAGTGTTATAAAATAACGTGTTAGGACGTACACTTAGCGTTGCTCCGATGATGGACTGGACCGACCGGCACTGCCGGTACTTCCTGCGCCTGTTCTCGCCGCGCGTGCTGCTGTACAGCGAAATGATCGTGGCGAACGCCGTGCTGCGCGGCGACCGTGACCGGCTGCTGGCCTGCGATCCCGCCGAACATCCGGTCGCGCTGCAACTCGGCGGATGTGATCCGGAGCAACTCGCCTGCGCGGCGGCGATCGGCGAGTCCTTTGGGTACGACGAGATCAACCTGAATGTCGGTTGCCCCAGCGATCGCGTGCAGAGCGCGACTTTCGGCGCCTGTCTGATGGCGCAGCCGCGCCTGGTCGGCGACTGCGTGCGGGCCATGCGTGAGGCGGTCGGCGTACCTGTGACGGTCAAGTGCCGCATCGGCATCGACGACCGCGACGATTACGGGTTCCTGCACGCGTTCGTCACCGAGGTCGCGGCCGCGGGCTGCGCCACGGTGATCGTGCATGCGCGCAAGGCCGTGCTGAAGGGTCTGAGCCCGAAAGAGAACCGCGAAGTGCCGCCGCTCGTCTACCAGCGCGCCTGGCGGGTCAAGCGCGACTTTCCGTCGCTGACCGTCATCGTCAACGGTGGGCTGCGCACGGTGCCGCAGGTGACGGAACAGCTCCAGCACGTGGATGGCGTCATGCTGGGGCGCGAGGCCTACCACAATCCATACCTGCTGCCGGCGCTGCACCGAGCCGTTCATGCGGATGGCTTCGAGACGCCGGATCTCGGGGCGATCACCCGGTGCATGCGGACCTACGCCGAGCGGGAAGTGACGGCGGGCACGCCGTTGCGCGCCATCACGCGGCACATGCTGGGCCTGTTCGCGGGCCGTGCCGGCGCGCGCGCCTGGCGCCGGGCGCTCAGCGAAGGCGCGAGCCGGCCGGGGGCGGGGCCGGCGCTCCTGGATGCCGCGCTGGCCGCCGCTATCCGGTATCCATGAAGCGGCGCAGTCGGGCAGGCCCGTTGCCTTCGCGCGGACCCAGCAGGTCGTAGAGCGCGGCCAGGTCCATCCATGGCGGCGCGGGCCGCAGTCCCAGCGACTCGCGCGCGCTCGAGAACGGCCATTCGGCGGCCTGACGGCACAGCCCGGCCCGCACCGGCGCCAGCAGCACGTGGCGTACGACCTCGAGCAGGTAGATGTCGCGATTGACGATCGTGGAAAGCCAATGTCCATGCCGAAGGCGCGAACCGATCAGTTCGTGGGTCGCGAGCGTGATCGACGCCGGCGCGCCGCGCAACACGACGTGCAGGCGTCGGTCGGTGAGGCACCAGACCAGGCACTTCAATCGGTGCCGGCGGCAGCTCTCGGCGAGCTGCTTTGCCGCGGCACTGCGCCGCGCGAGATCGGCATACAGCGGACGGCGGCCGCGACTCTGCGCGACGACGTGCCGCAGCGTTTCCGCCGTTGCAGTCTCGACGCTGAGCGCCATGCCATGGCCTCCCTGCCGGTGACGCTCTGAGCATGTCAGCGCGGGAATTGTGCCGCCGTGCCAGTTTCTGCCGCGCTCGCCAAAAAATGATTGCCACGGCCCGGGATGCCACCCGATTGTTTACCGCCTATAATCAATGCCATACCCTCAGGTGGCCCTCGAACCGAGCATGGGCAAGGAAAAGGAACTGGTCATTCTGTTTGCCGACGTTGTCGGCAGTACCCGGCTGTTCGAGCTGCTGGGGGACCTGATCGCGCGCGACAAGGTCGCGGTCTGCGTCGACATCATGAGGGGCGCAACCGAACAGCATGGTGGCGCGGTCGTCAAGACGATGGGTGACGAAATCCTCGCGACATTTGAGGACTGCGATGCGGCGATGGATGCCGCCGTGCGCATGCAGGTGGCAATCTCCGCGCACCCGGAACTCGACGTCGACGGCCAGCACATCGCGATCCGTATCGGCTGCCACTACGGTCCGGTCGTGCTTGAAACCCGCGATGTCTTCGGCGCGGCAGTGCATACGGCCAACCGCATGACCAGCCAGGCGAAGGCAGGCCAGATCATCATCACGGATTCGATCTATGCGCGCCTCGCGGATGAATGGCGCGCGATCGCACGGCAACTGGATGTCGCGGTGCCACGCGGCCAGCAAGGCGAGGTCGTCATCTACGAGGTGCTGTGGCAGCACGGCGAGACAACCAGCATGCTGCCGATGATCGCGACGATCACCGAGCAGCACCGCCCATTCCGGATCCGCCTGACGTATCTCGGCGAGGAGCTCATGCTCGACGACCGCGAACGCTCATCCGCAACGCTCGGCCGCGGCCAGGAAAATGACCTCGTGATCAAGGGCAATCTCGTGTCGAGGCTGCACGCGCGCATCGAGGCCGGCAAGAACCGATTCATGCTGATCGACGAGAGCACGAATGGTTCCTTCGTCCAGGGAGAAAATGGTGACGATGCCTTCGTGCGTCGCGACGCCATTCCACTGAAGGGCAAGGGCGTCATCGGGCTTGGGCGCGTGCCGGAGCCGCAGTCCTATCACACTGTCGAGTTCAGCTGCGAAGAGGGAACCGATACGGTCCCGCGCCCTTCCGAGCCGTCCTGACGCGCCGCGGTATCTCAGCCGCGCGCCAGGCGCTCGCGCAGGTCATCGAGTTCACGGGTCAGCCGTTCCGGCAGGCGTGCACCGTAACCCTCGAGGTAGCGGCCGACCTCGTCGGCCTCCTTGCTCCATTGCGCGGTATCCACCGACAGCGGTTCGGCGACCGTCGCATCGGACAGGCCGAGGCCCGTGAGATTGAGCGCATCCCGGTGCGGGACGGCGCCTACGCCCGTGTCATCCGCGAGAGCACGACCCTCGCATCGTTCGATGATCCAGGAAAGCACCCGCAGGTTCTCGCCGTAACCTGGCCATAGGAAACGACCGGCGGCGTCGCGGCGGAACCAGTTGACGTGAAAGATCCCCGGCAGGCGCGGCACGCGGTCGGCCATCGAGAGCCAATGCTGCCAGTAGTCGCCGAAGTTGTAGCCCGCAAAGGGTTTCATCGCCATGGGGTCGCGCCGCACGACGCCGACATCGCCGGTCGCCGCGGCGGTGGTCTCGGAAGCCATGGCCGCACCGACCAGCACGCCGTGCCGCCAGTCACGCG
>CAYZDW010000297.1:0-3879 GCA_964477175.1 uncultured Steroidobacteraceae bacterium
CAGCACGCGGTACTGCTGCGGCGTCAGGCTGTTAAGTCGCGCTGCGAGCAGCACCTTGTCCTCGGCCGCGCGGCGCGACGGCGACGCGGTGCCCGGCGGGAACCACTGGCCGCAGTCCGCGACCGTGCGGATAGCTGTGATGAGCTCGGCTTGCGCCACTGACTTCGGGACGTAGCCGGCCGCGCCGAAGATCTGCGCCTGGTGGATCACTTCAGGATCTTCGTTGGCCGACACGATCATCACGGCCGTGCCCGGAAACTGGTTCCGGAGCCAGGCGAGCGGGGCGAAGCTCCTGGCACCCGGCATCAAGAGATCGAGCAACACCAGGTCGGGCTCCGGGAGCGCGCTCGCGGCCGCGCGCAAGGTATCGACGTCGTAGGCCTCGAGCACCTCGGCATCCGGCACCGCCTGCATGAGCGCCTGGCGCAACGCGGCCCGGAACAACGGGTGGTCGTCCGCAATCAAGACCCGCATGCGCCTATCTTAAAGTGCCGTGCGGGTGATGACGTCGCAGACCGCCGCGATGGCCTCGCCGCGGGTCGTGGAGCGGCGCCAGGCCGCGCCGATCACGCGGGACGGCGCCGGTGGTGCGAACGGCCTGACGGCGAGGCCGCGCGCCGCGCCGAACGGGCCCTCGGCCGCGAGCCGCGGCAGCAGCGTGAGCCCAAGCCCGGCCGCGACCATCTGCCGCAGCGTCTCGAGGCTGGTCGCGCCGAAATCCTGCTGCTCGGTGCCGACCTTGCGGCAGACCTCCAGTGCCTGGTCGCGCAGGCAATGGCCGTCCTCTAGCAGCAGGAGCTTCTCGCCCGCGAGGTCGGAGGGCTTCAGCCGGCGGCGGGTCGCGAGCCGGTGGCGATCCGGCATCGCGACCAGGAAGGCCTCCGCGAACAGCGAACGCGTCTGTAAGCCCTGCGTTTCACCCGGCAGCGCCAGCAACGCGAGGTCCAACTCGCCGTCCACGACACGGGCGATGAGCGGCGCGGTCTGGTGCTCGTGCAACAGGAGCTGCAGTTTCGGCAACGCGCTCTGCAGTCGCGGGGCGATGCGCGGCAGCAGGTAGGGGCCCAGCGTCGGGATCAGCCCGATCTTGAGCTGCCCGCCCAGCGGGTCCTGACTGGCGCGGGCGAGGGCGCGGATGTCCTCGGCATCGCGCAGCATGCGCCGGGCCCGCTCGACCACGGCCTCGCCGGCCGCGGTCAAGGCGATGCGCCGCGGGCGGCGCTCGATCAGCGCGACGCCGAGGTATTCCTCCAGCTTCTTGAGCTGCGTCGACAGCGTCGGCTGGCTGACGTTGCAGCGCAGCGCTGCGCGGCCGAAATGCCGCGTTTCGGCCAGTGTCACGAGGTACTGCAGGTCACGGAGATTCAAGGGATTACCATAGGTTACAACTATCAATCACATGATAACAATCGATTGTACTAATGACGAGTCCAAGCCCATTCTGTGCCCACATCTTCAAAGGAGAGAGTTCCATGTTGGGCATCGGCAAGAAGTTTCCCGCGTTCAAGCTGACCGGAGTCGTCGGCAACGACGTCAAGACCGCGTTCAGCGATTTCGACGAGAAGAGTCACGCCGGCAAGTGGCTGGTCGTGTTCTTCTGGCCGAAGGATTTCACTTTTGTCTGCCCGACCGAGATTGCGGGTTTCGGCAGGCTCCATCGCGACTTCGTGGACCGCGACGCGCAACTCCTGGGCGTCAGCACGGATTCTGAGTTCGTGCACCTGGCGTGGCGCAAGGATCGCGAGGAACTGCGCGCGCTGCCGTTCCCGATGCTGGCCGACATCAAGCGCGAACTGTCCGGCGCGCTCGGCATCCTCGACCCCGAAGCCGGCGTCGCGCAACGCGCGACCTACATCGTGGATCCCGAGGGCGTCATCCGCTTCGTCTACGTGACCGACCTCAATATCGGCCGCAGCCCCGAGGAAGTGCTGCGCGTGCTGGACGGCCTGCAGACCGACGAGCTGTGCCCCTGTAAGTGGCAGAAGGGCGATGAAACGCTCAAGGCGGCCTGAATGGATACGCTCAAGGACCGGATTCCCGACTACGCCCGCGACCTGCGGCTCAACATCGCATCGGTGCTGACGCCGCAGGGCGCGCCGGGCCTCTCGGAATCGCAACTCTGGATGACGGCGCTCGCATCGGCGATCGCCTCGCGCAATGCCGAGCTCGCGCGCGCCGTCGAGGCCGAGGCCGCGACGCGGCTCTCCCAGGCCGAGATCGAGGCTGCGCGTTCCGCGGCTGCGATCATGGGCATGAACAACGTCTACTACCGCTTCCTGCACCTGGTCGAGGACGAGGAGTACGCCAAGCTGCCAGCGCGGCTGCGCATGAACGTGATCGGCAGCCCCGGCATCCCGAAGGCCGACTTCGAGCTGATTTCGCTCGCGGTCTCGGCCGTGAATGGCTGTGGCAAATGCATGACCGCGCATGAGCGCGTGCTGCGCCAGCACGAGGTCAGCCGCGAGGCCGTGCAATCGGCCGTGCGCATCGCCTCGGTCATCCACGCCGTTGCCGGAGTGCTCGATTACGAGACGGCCCGGGCCGCCTGAACCGTTTCGGGGTCGACCGCGAAGGCCGGACCCTCTTATTGCGCTGCATTATTGCGCTCGCCAGCGCGGGCGGCGCAACATGCCCCCCTCACGCGCCCCGAGATGCGCGGTCAGCAGTCTCGCAATCCCGAGGGGGAAACATGAACTGGAAAGTCATCCTGGTGGGCGGGATCGCCTACTTAGCCGCACAGTGGCTCGTTAGTTTCGCCACCGGTCCGCTGGTCCACGAGGGCGTCCTCGTCGAGGCGTACCAGGCGAACGCGGCATTCTGGCGCCCGGAATTGAACGAGGTGCCGCCCAACATGGTCGCCCTGCTGCCGCTGTGGATCACGACCGGTCTGATCGTGTCGTTCGTCAGCGCGGCGATTTACATGTGGATCCGCCCCTCACTCGCCGGCGCCGGCTGGCAGCGCGGGCTCAAGTTCGGATTCATCTCCTTGTTGTTCCACGGCTCGTACATCCTGGGCTGGTCGGGCGTCTTCAATCTGCCCAACCAGATCTGGATGTGGTGGTGGCTCGAGTCGATGGTCTACCTGCTGGTCGGCGGCGCCGCGCTCGGCTGGGTCGCACAGAAACTCGCTCCCGCCAAAAACTAAGGGCAAGATGCGAAAGGCCCTGGTCCGGCGAGGACCGGGGCCTTTTCTTTTGCACACGTGAAGACCCGTAGATGAGTCTCGACATCCTTGACACGCAGTACCCGGCGAAACGCGCCCTGATCACTGGCGGCGCGAGCGGGCTCGGCTTTGCGACCGCTGAACTTCTGGCGGTGCGCGGCTGGCGGATCGGCCTGCTCGATCGCGACGCAGCGCGCCTCGCTGGCGCGTCCGCCGGGCTCCGGGCGAAAGGCAGCCCGTTCTGCGAACGCTATGCCGTCGACACGACCGACGAGACTGCCGTGAAATTCGCGATCGATGACTTTGCCACGCGTTGCGGCGGGCTCGATTTCGCGATGAATTCGGCGGGTGTCGCGGTCGCGGGCGGCATGCTCGAGACGCCCGCAGCGGACTGGGAATGGATCATGAGGATCAACGTGCTGGGCGTCGCGCATTCCTGCCGCGCGGAGCTGCCGTACATGGTCGCCTCGGGCGGCGGCCTCGTCATCAACATCGCAAGCGCCGCGAGCTTTGCCTGCGGCGGCGAGATGAGCGCGTACAATGCCTCGAAGGCTGCCGTGGTTGCCTTGTCGGAGACGCTCTACCAGGAATTCGCGGACCGCGGGGTGCACGTCGTTGCAGCGATGCCTGGATTCTTCCGCACGCGGCTGATGGAGCACGCCCGGGCGCCGGCCGCGGCGGCGGGGTTCGCGCAGAAAATGATGCAGGCATCCAAC
>CAYZDW010000298.1:0-3533 GCA_964477175.1 uncultured Steroidobacteraceae bacterium
AGATCACCGGCCACGTCCGGGCTCTCGGGATCGCGCGGCGGGACGTTGAGCCGCGCGTCGAGCCAGATGAAATAGAACGACGAGCCGATCCAGGCGATGCCGGTGATGATGTGTGCCCAGCGCAGAATCAGGTCGAGCCAGCCGAGCATGTAAGCGTCGAAAGGCATCAGGGTTCAAAGCGTCCGGCGCCGCGCCGCGCCGGAAGCTTGCCGTGTGCGAAGTTCCTCAATCGCACCCAGCACCCGCTCGGGCGTGGCGGGCGCATCGAGCTGCGGCAAGCCACCGCCGGCAGCGGCAGCGATTGCGTCGCGAATCGCGTAGAAAACCGACATCGCCAGCATCAGCGGCGGCTCACCGACGGCCTTTGATCGATAGTTGCTGTCCTCCCGGTTCCGGCTCCAGGGAATAAGGTCAACGTTGAACGTGCTGGGCCAATCGTATGCCGTGGGAATCTTGTAACTTGAGGGCGCGTGCGTCATCAGCCGCCCCTTGTCGTCCCACCAGAGTTCCTCGCTGGTCAGCCAGCCGACACCTTGCACGAAACCGCCTTCCACCTGGCCCATGTCGATAGCCGGGTTGAGCGACTCGCCGACGTCATGAAGGATGTCGACGCGCAGCAACCTCGATTCGCCGGTCAGCGTATCGATCACGACTTCCGACACGGCGGCGCCATAGCAGAAATAGAAGAATGGCCGGCCGGTCAGCGTTTTCACGTCATAACCGATCTTCGGCGTCGCGTAGAAACCGGTCGCCGACAACGGAACGCGCGCGTGGTAGGCCTGCCCGATCAACTCGTTGAAGCTGAGCGTTGCCTTGCTGCCGACAGTCACTCGGCCGGCGCTGAATGTCACTTCACCGGCAGGCACGGCATATTTCGCCGCGGCGAACTCGATCAGCCGCTGCTTGATGGCCTGTGCGGCGGCCTGGGCGGCCTTGCCGTTCAGATCGCTGCTCGAGGAAGCCGCCGTCGCCGACGTATTCGGCACCTTGCTTGTGTCCGTGGCGCTGCAGCGGATCCGGCCAATATCCACCTGCAGTTCCTGGGCAACGACCTGAGCCACCTTGGTGTGCAGCCCCTGGCCCATCTCTGTGCCGCCATGATTCAGCAGAATCGACCCGTCGATGTATATGTGAAGCAGCGCGCCAGCCTGGTTGAGGTGTGTGGTGGTGAACGCAATCCCGAACTTCACCGGCGTCAGCGCGATGCCCCGCCTGAGCACCGTGTTCGAGGCATTGAAGGCCGTTACGCTTGCGCGGCGCTCGTGATAGTCCGCGCGCTTCGCGAGCTCGTCCACGATCTGCTCGATGATGTTGTCCTCGACGACCATGCCGTAAGGAGTGACGTTGCGACTCGTCCGGCCGTAGAAGTTGACGCGGCGGACGTCGAGCGGCTCTTTTCCCAGGTACCTCGCGATGTCGTCGATGACGCACTCGATCAGCATCATGCCTTGCGGACCGCCGAACCCGCGGAAGGCGGTATGCGAGGGCTGGTTGGTCTTGCAGCGATACGACACGATCTCGACGTCGGGCAGGTAGTAGCAATTGTCGCCATGGAACATCGCGCGCCCGTTGACGGCTTCCGACAGGTCCGCGGAGCGCCCGCAGTTCGACGCCATTGTCAGCCGAATGCCGCGGATCATGCCCTCGTCGTCGAAGCCGACCTCGTAGCTCAGATCGAAAGGATGGCGCTTGCCGGTGATGAGCATGTCGGCGTCGCGATCCAGCCGCAACTTGACGGGTTTGCCGGTTTTCCGTGCGCCGAGCGCGGCAATGCAGGCGACGAGCGCGGGCTGCGTCTCCTTGCCGCCAAAACCGCCTCCCATGCGCCGGCATTGGACGACAACGTCCGTAGCGCGGAGCCCGAGGCAGTGCGCGACCAGGCGCTGCACTTCACTCGTGTGCTGGGTCGAGCTGTACACCAGCATCGTGCGATCCTCGCCAGGCACGGCGACGCCGATCTGACCCTCGAGATAGAAATGCTCCTGGCCACCGACGGCAAGAGAACCGTTCAGCCGGTGCGGGGCCGCGCGGATTTTCGCCGCTGGCTCGCCGCGAGTCAGGGTCCGCGTCGGCATTACGAACGACTGACGCTTGAGCGCAGTCCTCACGTCGCCGATCGGCTCGAGATCCTCGTATTCGATCCGGGCGAGCCGCGCGGCTTTGCGTGCCGCGTCCACCGACGTTGCGACCACGGCGAACAGCGATTGGCCTCCGTACTCGGCGATCTCCTCGGCGAAGATCGGATCGTCGTGCACCACGGGACCATGATTGTTCTCGCCGGGAATGTCGGCCGCGGTCAGCACCGTGACCACGCCGGGTGCCGCCCGGACATCGCTCAGATCCAGATTGCGGATACGAGCATGGGCATGCTCACTGATTCCGATCGCCGCGTGCAGGGTTCCGTCGGGCAGTGGGATATCATCGGCGTAGAGCGCTTCTCCGGTGACGTGCAGATGAGCGCTCTCGTGGGGCTCCGGCTCGCCGACTCCTCCCCGGATGCCCCCACGCTCGTTCATGCTGCGATCAACCGGCATAGCTCCACACGCTCGTGCAATCGTCGGCCTGTGACGTTTCGGCGACGAAGCGTTTCAGGAGGTTGCCGGCGACGCGCATCCGGTACGCCTGCGAGGCCCTGAGATCCGTGATCGGCTGAAAATCCTTCGCGAGCGCCTGAACGGCCTTGCCGATCCCGGCCGGGCTCCAGTCCGCTCCGACCAGTGCCTGCTCGCAGGCACTGGCACGTCGCGGCGTGGCCGCCATGCCGCCGAAGCAGACGCGCGCCGACCGTACGCGCCCCGCGGTCAGTTCAATTGCAAAAGCGCCGCAGACGGCCGAAATATCCTGATCGAAACGCTTAGCGATCTTATGGGAGCGGAATAACTGGCCTTTCCGCGCCCGGGCGACGCGGACGGCGGTGACGAACTCGCCCGGACGCAGGTCGTTCTTCATGTAGTCGAGGTAGAAGTCCTCGAGCGCGACGCTGCGCGAATCCGTACCGGATCGCAGCACGACCGTTGCGCCGAGACAGATCAGGGCGGGTATCGAATCGCCGATGGGCGAGCCATTCGCGACGTTTCCGCAGAGCGTGCCGGCATTGCAGATCGGTGGCGAGGCAAAACGCCTGGCGATTTCTCTCAGGTCCGGGTATTCGGTGAGCAGCGCGGCGAAGGCATCGCTCAAGCTTACGCCGGCGCCGATTTCGAGGTGTTGATCCGTCCTGACGATGCTCTTCAGTTCGGCGACGTTGCCGATGTACACGATCGCCGGCAGCTCCGCGTACTGCTTGGTTACCCGCAAGCCGACGTCGGTCCCGCCGGCGAGGATCGTGGCGTCCGGCCGCGCGGCGAGCGCCTGCGCAAGTTCCGCGACCGTAGTTGGCGAGATGTAGGTCGAACCCGCGGCTGTCAGGCGCTTTTCGTGGGTGACTCGAATCGCCAGCAGTTGTTCCTTGAGTTCGCCATCGCGCGCCGCGCTGACGTCATTCGGATACTCGTACATGCGCTGCGCCGCGGCCAGGATCGGTCGATAACCCG
>CAYZDW010000299.1:0-2979 GCA_964477175.1 uncultured Steroidobacteraceae bacterium
CAGCGACGCTGACGACCCGGTTGCTGAACCATCCACGGCGCGAACTGCTCGAGATCCGCTACGGCCACCGCGTCGATTCGCTCGTGACCACCGGCGGCCGGATCGCCGGCTTGAACGGCATGATCGAGGCTGACGGCAGGGCATTCGAGGTATCGGCCGAGTCGGTCGTCATCGCCGCCGGCGGAATCAATGGTGATCTCGAGCGCGTGCGGCAGAACTGGCATGCCGACTGGGGCGAGCCGCCTGCCGTGATCCTGAATGGATCGCACCGCTTCGCAGACGGAACGCTGCACGTGGCCGCCGCCGCGGTGGGAGCGAGGGTCACGCACCTGGACTGGCAGTGGAATTACGCCGCTGGCATCCGGCACTGGCGGCCACGCAGGCCCGGCCACGGGCTTTCGCTGATACCGCCCAAGTCGGCGCTCTGGCTCAACTCGCGCGGCGAGCGAATCGGCCCGATGCCGCTCGTGACCGGCTACGACACGCATGATCTCGTGGCACAGATCTGCCGGCAACCCGGCGGCTACAGTTGGCAGCTGCTGAACCGCAGGATTGCGTTGAAGGAACTCGCGGTGTCCGGCGCTGAGTTCAACCCATCCTTCAGGGAGAAGCGGCGACTCTCGGTCGCGCGCGACCTCCTGTTCGGCAACCGCTGGCTGTACGACGAACTGACGCGCAACAGCGAGGACATCGTGCTTGCCGGCACGCTGCCCGAACTGGTCGAGCGCATGAACGCGCTGAATGGCGATGACGTCGTCGACTTCGCGACGGTCGACGTAGCGGTCGCACGCTACGACGCAGCGATCGAGCGCGGTCCGCGCTTCCACAATGACGAACAGCTGCGGCGCATCGCCTGGGCGCGTCGCTGGCCGGGAGACCGGCTGCGAACCTGCGCGTTCCAGAAGATCCTGGATCCCGGGGCGCGGCCGCTCATGGCAATCCGCGAGTACGTGATCAGCCGCAAGAGCATGGGCGGCATCCAGACCGACCTCGAGTGCCGGGTGCTCGATCGCGCGGGCCGGCCGATCGAGGGCCTTTTCGCAATCGGCGAAGCGGCAGGATTCGGCGGTGGCGGAATGAACGGCAAGCGCAGCCTCGAGGGGACCTTCCTCGGCGGTTGCATGCTCTCGGGCCGGATTGCAGGCCAGGTGGCCTGAATGAATTACCGGGATGCGATCAACATCGAAGACCTGCGCAGGATCGCGCGCCGCAGGTTGCCGCGCTTTGTGTTCACCTACGTGGACAGCGGCGCCGAGGATGAAGTCACGCTGCAAGGCAACCGCGAGGCTTTCGCGCGGCTGCGCTTCCGGCCGCGCACCCTCGTCGACGTGTCGGTGCGCGACATTTCGACGCGACTGCTCGGCGCGCCGTCGGCGCTGCCGATCGTGGTCGGCCCGACCGGATTGAACGGGCTGTTCTGGCGGGACGGCGATATGGAACTTGCGCGCGCGGCTTCGGCTGCCGGCGTCCCATTCGCGATGTCCACGGTCTCGATGAGCCTCGTCGAGGATATCGCGCGTGAGGCACCGGGTCGGCTGTGGCTGCAGGCCTATGTATTCTCGGAGCGGCGCATCACCGACGCGCTGATCCGGCGCGCATTGGACGCCGGATTCGAGGGACTCATGCTGACCAGCGACTTCCCCGTCGCCGGCAAGCGCGAGCGCGACTGGCGCACAGGCCTCTTGCCAAAGCAGCAGTTCACGCTCGCGACGAAGCTCGACATGCTGATGCACCCGCGCTGGCTCGCGACGGTTGCGACGCACCGTCCGCGCTTCGTCAACGTCGAACGCGAGTTGCCACCGGGTCAGGACGTCAACAACTTCGTCGGCCACGGCATGTTCGATCCGTCGTTCCGCTGGGACGACCTCAAGCGCTATCGGGACCTCTGGCCGCGCAGGTTGATGTTGAAGGGCCTGCTGCGCGCCGACGACGCGGAACGCGCGGTGACCGCGGGTGTGGACGGCCTCGTGCTGTCGAATCACGGCGGCCGGCAGCTCGACGGCGCGATCAGCTCAGTCGATGCACTGCCCGAGGTCGCGCGCTCGGTCGGTAGTCGCGCGTCCATCCTGATCGACGGCGGCGTGCGCCGCGGCAGCGACATCGCAAAGGCGATTGCACTGGGTGCGGAAGGTGTGTTGCTGGGTCGTGCGCCTGTTTACGGCCTGGCGGCTGGTGGCGCCGCGGGCGTAACGCGCGCAATCGAGATTCTCGCCGACGAATTCGACAGGACGCTCGCGCTGAACGGCTGCCGCAATGTCGCAGAGCTGACCGCGGACCTGATGGTGACGCGCGGCGCATGACCGCTGGAGGTCCCGGCGGCGATCGCGTGCGGCAGCCGATCAGGAGTTACGTGCTCCGCGGCGGCCGCATCACGCGCGCGCAGCGACGCGCACTCGACGAGCTGTTGCCACGCTGGGGGTTGCCGTTCACGCCGGGCCCCCTCGACCTGGACGCCGCCTTCGGCCGCTACAGGCCACGGGTGCTGGAAATCGGCTTTGGCGACGGCGCGACGCTCGTGGAGCTCGCCCGCCTGCGGCCTGATACGGATTTCCTGGGCGTCGAGGTGCATCCTCCCGGCATCGGGCATTGCCTGCTCGCGATCGAGGCTGGCGGCCTCGGCAACATCCGGCTGATCGCGCACGATGCGGTCGAAGTGCTCGAGAAGCAGCTGACACCCGGTTCGCTGGACGAGGTACTGCTGTATTTCCCGGATCCCTGGCCCAAGAAGCGCCATCATAAGCGCCGCATCGTGCAACCAGCATTCGCCGCGCTCGTCGCGGACCTGCTGAGGGCAGGAGGTGTCTTCCGCCTCGCGACCGACTGGGAGCCTTACGCCCTCCAGATGCTCGAAGTCCTGAGTGGCGAGCCGCGGCTTGTCAACGCGGCGGCGGCCGGACGCTGGGTCGAGGACCCGGCTGCCCGCGGCCCGACGCGCTTCGAGCAGCGCGGCCGGCGGCTCGGCCACGATGTCTTCAACCT
>CAYZDW010000300.1:0-4408 GCA_964477175.1 uncultured Steroidobacteraceae bacterium
CCGAGAGCGAATTCTGCGGCTACGACTCGCTCATCGGCGAGGGTACGGTCCAGGCGATACTGAAGGACGGCGTCGAGGTGCGGTCAGCCGCGGCCGGCGACCAGGTGCAGGTCGTGCTCGACAAGACACCTTTCTATGCCGAGGCGGGCGGACAGGTCGGTGACGTCGGTCGGCTCGAGAATGCGACGGCGTGCTTCAGCGTCATCGACACGAAGAAACTGGGCGACGCGCATCTCCACATCGGTCGCCTCGAATCCGGTTCGCTCCAAGTCGGCGACAAGGTCACGGCGAGGGTGGACGAAAAGACCCGCCAGGCGACGGTGCTGAATCATTCGGCGACGCATCTGCTGCACGCGGCGCTGCGCAAGCTGCTCGGGACCCATGTCGTCCAGAAAGGCTCGCTGGTCGCGCCCGACCGGCTGCGCTTCGATTTCTCGCACACGCATCCGGTAACCTCCGCGCAACTCGAGATCATCGAGCGCATGGTCAATGCCGAGATCCGCAGGAACTCTCCGACCGTCATCAAGCAACTGCCCTTCGACGAAGCGGTCAAGTCAGGCGCCATGGCGCTCTTCGGCGAGAAGTACGACGACGTGGTGCGCGTGCTGTCGTTCGGCGATTTCTCGACCGAACTCTGCGGCGGCACGCATGTGAATCGCACGGGTGACATCGGCCTTTTCCGCATCGCTTCCGAGGGCGGCATCGCCTCCGGCATCCGTCGCATCGAGGCCGTGACGGGCGAGGGCGCGCTAGATGCAGCGAAGGCGACCGAGGGAACCCTGAAGCGCGTCGCGGCGCTTGTTCGCGGCACGCCGGCCGAAGTCGAGGACAAGGTGGCGCAGCTCCTCGAGCGCCAGAAAAAGCTCGAGCGCGAGCTCGCGGGCCTGAAGTCGCGCCTCGCTTCGGGTGGTGGCGAGGATCTCGCCGCTAACGCCATCGAAATCAAGGGCGTCACGGTCATAAACGGGACGATTGCTGGCGCGGACGCCAAGACGCTTCGTGAAACGGCCGATCGTTACAAAGGCCGGTATGACAAAGCGGTGGTCGTGTTCGGCACAGCAACTGAGGATGGCAAAGTAACCATCGTTTCGAGCGTGACGCCGAACATCACGTCACTGATCAATGCCGGCGAACTGGTAGGCGAAGTGGCAGCAATCGTTGGCGGCCGTGGCGGCGGCCGTCCCGATTTCGCCCAGGCGGGCGGCAACGATCCGTCCAGGCTCGACGAAGCACTGGCTAGCGTGGCAGGCCTGGTCGCTGAAAAACTGGGAGGAACCTGAGTCCCTCCCGACAGTCGGAGTTGTCTGTGCTTTCTTTCGCGCTGTCCGCCGCACTGCTGCTGAGCCAGGACCCGCTGTCCGAAGAGCCGGTCCGGCAGGAGCTAACCGAAGTAACCGTCGTTGCGCCCGAGCCGCGCTTCGTCGCGCCCACTCGGCGCGACCGCATCGGCCGCATTTGGGCGCCGGTCGAGATCAACGGCCAGGGCCCATTCCGCCTCGTGCTCGACACCGGCGCAAGCCATTCCGCCGTCACGGCCAAAGTCGCGGAAGCGCTGGGCATCACCCTGGAATACCCGGGGACCATGACGCTGCGCGGGACGACGGGCTCGGTCAAGGTACCCACAATCCCGATCGAGAGCCTGGAAGTCGGCGATCTGCTGTTCGAGCCGAAAATGCTGCCGATCGTGCCGGATGCGCTGGGCGGCGCCGAAGGCATCCTCGGCACCGAAGGCCTCGCGGGCAGGCGCATCGTCATCGACTTCCGCCGCGATCTCATCACGATCATGCGTTCTCGCAACCAGAGAGCCGCGGTCGGCTTCGTGACGATTCCCGTGAAATTCATGCGCGGACGCATGCTGGTCGTGGATGCTTACCTCGGCGGCGTGCGCACCAAGGCCATTATCGCCACGGGCGGCCAGGCGACGCTCGGCAATGCGGCGCTGCGCGACGCGCTGACCCGGCACCGCTCGCGCGTCAAAGCGGTGCCCGACAAGGTGATCGGCGCGACGCTCGACGTCCAGACCGGAGACCGGATCTCGACGCCGGGTATCGTGATGGGCGACGTCCTGGTCAGGAACGCCGCCATGACCTTCGCGGACTTCGCGATCTTCGAGCACTGGAAACTCACGCAGGAGCCTGTGATGCTGATCGGCATGGACGTGCTGGGCTTGCTCGACACGCTGATCATCGATTACCGCCGACGCGAGTTGCAGCTCAAGCTGCGCCGTTCATCGGAGTGAGCGAATGCTGCGAGCCTTCCGACTCGTTCTGGTGATTTGCGCGCTGATGACCGCCGCGGCCGCCTCTGCCGCGAGCCCGAATGTCGTGGTCAGCTATCCGGCGGAACGGAGCACGGGCCCGCTGCAAGGCCGGCTGATCCTGGTGTTTTCGCCCAACGCGGAGAAAGAGCCGCGCTCCCAGGTCAACTGGGACCAGGACGCGATTCCGATCTTCGGCACGGACGTCGAGGACTGGAAACCGGGCGAGCCCAGGGCGTTCGACGATTCCGCTTTCGGCTTTCCGCTGCGATCGCTCAAGGACATTCCCGCCGGCAGCTATCGCGTGCAGGCCGTGCTGAACCGCTACGAAGTCTTCCAGCGCAGCGACGGCGTCAAGCTGAATCTCCCGCCGGATCGCGGCGAGGGGCAGGTCTGGCACAAGAAGCCCGGCAATCTGTACTCGCAGCCGCAGGAGATCCAGATCAGCGGCGAGCAGGGCATGGCCGTTGCGCTGCTGCTCGACCAGGAAATCCCGCCCATCGAGGCCTTCGAGACGCTTGAGACGGAACACGTCAAATACCTGCGCATCCGGAGCGAGCGCCTGTCGAAGTTCTGGGGCCGGGACATGTTCCTCGGCGCCTGGGTGCACCTGCCCTGGGGCTACGCCGAACACCCCGATGCGCGCTATCCGCTAGCGATCGCGCATGGCCATTTTCCGGGCCATCCAGGTCTCTTTCGCGAGATTCCGCCGGATCCGGATCTGGAGCCCGAATACAGCAAGCGCTTCGGTCTCGAGGGTTACAACCGCACCGAGCAGGAATACGGCTGGCAGGCCTTCCAGGACTGGAATGCGCCGGGATTCCCGCGGGTGCTGCTGATCGAGATCCAGCACCCGACGCCGTTCTACGACGACTCCTATGCCGTCAACTCGGCCAACAACGGCCCCTACGGCGATGCGATCCAATACGAACTGATACCTGAAATCGAAAAACGCTTCCGCGCCATCGGCCAGGGCTGGGCGCGCTTCGTGTTCGGCGGCTCGACTGGCGGCTGGGAAGCCATGGCCGTGCAGATGTTCTATCCCGACGACTACAACGGCGCCTGGATCGCCTGTCCGGACCCCATCGATTTCCGGCATTACGAGACGGTGGACATCTACAAGGACAAAAACGCCTATTACATGAACCCCTACAAGCGCACGCCGCGCCCGGGGTATCGCAACTGGCTCGGGCATGTGTACGCGACGATCCAGGAGATGAATCAGTACGAACTCGCGCTCGGCACCCGGGTTCGCTCAGGCGACCAGTGGGATGCCTGGGAATCCGTCTATTCGCCGGTGGGTCCGGATGGTTATCCGCGGAGGATCTGGGATCGCCTGACCGGCGAGATCGATCGGGAAACCGCGGAGTACTGGCACGAGCACTACGACCTCTTTCATATCCTGCAGCGCGACTGGGCGACGCTGGGGCCGAAGCTGCGAGGGAAGCTCCGCATCTACGCCGGCGACATGGACAACTACTACCTCAACAACGCCGTCTACGGGGTCGAAGAGTTCCTGAAGAGCGTCGATCCGCCGGCCGAGGCCGTGGTCGAATACGGTGACCGCGACGAGCATTGCTGGAACGGCGACCACGCGCGCGCGAATGCCTATTCGCGGCTGCGCTACCCGCAGATGGTGCTGCCCTGGACGGTCGAACGGATGCTTGCGACGGCGCCGCCGGGCGCCGACCTGACGAGCTGGCGATACTAACGGGAGCGCTTCAAGCGGCGCGCGGCTGCCTGTCAGTCAGCGGCTTTTCCGCGGGCCGGCGACGATTCGTCACCATGCTCTCGTGCAAATCGCAGATGGTGTCGCTCGCCTTGGTGCAGAACACGCCGGGCAGCAGCGCGTGCACGAGGCAAACGAGGCCACCGCCGATCATTCGCAGGCCAAAACTCATCGCTTTCGCGAGATGCTGGAAGTAGGTCTCGTTGACGGTGGCGGGATGCTCTGAGAAAAGGCGTCGCCAAAGTGACATCAGACTCGCTCCCGCTGGTAGGCTATCTGCCATCCTAATCCCAAGAATATCGAAAAATATCCCAATTCGTGCGAACATATTGATCATAATTGGGAAATTTTGCTATTCTGAGCCCCATGGCCAAGCTGGACGCTCTCGACCGGCAGATCCTGGCCCTCCTCCAGGAAGACGC
>CAYZDW010000301.1:0-6646 GCA_964477175.1 uncultured Steroidobacteraceae bacterium
TGACTCGCACGCTCGCACTCGCGGGCGTCGGCCATTTCGCGATGGTGCTGTGGGGCACGGCCTCCGGCGCCGACCCGGCAGACGCCGCGCGGGCACAGCTCGAAGGCGTGCTGACAGCGCTATCCGATCTCTCGCCGGAACTGCGCCTGCGGCGCATCGCCATCCTGTCTCGCAGCGCTCGCCGCCTCGCCGCCGCGCGCCAGGTCGCGGAAGACCTGTTGCGCATGCACCCAGCGGCAGGGCTGCTGCGTCTGCAAGCTGTGCGCAAGGCAGCGCGCAAGCCAGGTCGCGCCGCGAAACCGACCGCAACCCCGCTCGCATGGCTCTTTGTGCAGGAATCGGCCGGCCAGATGCGCGCTGCACTGCTCGGCACCGCGCCGAAGGCGACCGCGCTCACCGCGACCCGGCGTCTCGAACTGCGCGCGCTCGAGCGCGAGCACGCGCGCCTGGTGCCCGGCATGCCGGTAGCAGAACTGGAGAATTTCGGCGAGCGGCTGGCGGAACTATTGCTACCCGAGGAGATCGTCGCTGCGCTCCCCTCAGTGCGCGCGGCGCCGCTCGTCGTCGTGCACGACAGCGCGAGCGCGCATTGGCCCTGGGAGGCGCTCAGCATCAAGGGTTGGGCACCCGCCGCCGAGTCCGGGCTCAGCCGGCGCTACGCGGCCGAGGGCATGTCGGTCGCCAAGTGGCGCGAGCAGCGCCGCCGAGAGCGCGGACTCAACGTGCTCCTGGTCGTCAACCCGACCGGCGACCTGCCGGGTGCCGTCGAGGAAGGCGAACGCGTGGCCCAGATGCTCGCGCGCCTCCCCGGCACCGGCATCACGGCGATCCGCGGCGGCGAGGCGACGCGCGCGCGGCTCCTGGCCGAGTTCCGTTCCGGTGACTACGACGCGATCCACTACGCGGGCCACGCTTTCTTCGATGCGGCTGCGCCGGCGTCGAGCGGAATTCTCTGCGCCGGCGGGCGCGTGCTGTCGGGCGCCGATCTGGCGGCGATGGATTCCGTGCCGGCGCTCGTGTTTTTTAACGCCTGCGAATCCGGGCGCCTGCGGAGTGCGGTCAAGCCACTCAGGCAACTGGACCGCAGTGTCGGCTTCGCCGAGGCTTTCCTGCGTGGCGGTGTCGCGAACTTCATCGGCACCTGGTGGCCGGTGTCCGACGTCGCAGGCATCGCTTTCGCGACGCCGCTGTACCGCGAACTCGCGAAGGGAACCTCGATCGGCGCGGCGTTGAATGTGGCACGATCCGCCGTGCGCGCGCTGCCCTCCGCCGACTGGGCCAATTACCTGCATTACGGCAGCTTCGACTTCGCGCTGAAGGCCGGCCGCTGAGATGCCGCGGCTGCTCGTGTTCCAGCATGTCGCCAGCGAGCCGGCGGGCACGCTCGACCCGTTCCTGCGCGGCTCAGGATTCCGGATCCGCTACATCAATTTCGAGCGCACGCCCGATGCCGACCCGGACCCGCGCCGCTACGACGGCCTCGTCGTTCTGGGCGGCTCGATGAATGTGGACCAGGCCGACGCATTTCCTCACTTAAAAACCGAGGTCGAGGTACTGAAGGAGGCCCTCGCACGAGAGATGCCCATCCTCGGCATCTGTCTCGGCGCGCAGCTACTCGCCGCGGCACTCGGCGCCCCCGTGCATCCGGCGCCCGTGCGCGAGATCGGCTGGTATCCGCTGCAGTCTTCGCCGTCGGCGGGGAACGATGCGTTGCTGCGCCACGTCACACACGGCCAGCACGTGTTCCAGTGGCATTCCTACACTTTCGCGGTTCCGCCCGATGCCGTGCATCTGGCCAGCACGGCGAGCTGCCCAAACCAGGCGTTCCGCCACGGCAGCAACGCCTACGGCTTGCAATTTCACCCCGAAGTCGATCGCGACCTCATTGCGCGCTGGCTGTCGGTACCCGCTTACCGCGATGAACTCGAGGCTTCCGAAATCCCGGATCACGCGCGCCAGGTGCACACCGACACGCACCGTTACATCGGGCCCGCGACCGAAGCCGCGACGCGCGTGTTCGGCGAGTTCGCGGCACTATTCCGCCGCGGGCCGCGCTATCGTGTGCTCGACTCGCACTAGGACATCCCGATGGCAAGCATTGCGAGCCTCCACATCTATCCGGTCAAGTCCTGCCGCGGCATCGACCTGACTGCGGCACGCATGACCGCGACGGGACTGGAATGGGACCGGCGCTGGATGATCGTCGACGGCAGGGATCGCTTCGTGACGCAGCGGACGCATCCGAAGCTCGCGACCATCTCGACGGCGGTGGGTAACGGTCGGCTCGAGCTTTCGACCGACGGTCATCCGCCGCTCGTCGTGGACGCGCGCGCCGACGGCGCCACGCGGCGGGTGGAGATCTGGAGAGACATCTGCAGCGGGATTGATGCCGGCGCCGCGGCCGCCGCCTGGCTCTCCCGCTTACTCGGCGATGCGCTGCGCCTCGTGCGCATCGACGAGCGGGAGCCCCGGCTCGCCGATCCATACTATGCCGGGCCAGTGCCGCAGCCCGTGACCTTCACGGATGGCTACCCGTTGCTCCTGCTCTCGCGCGAATCGCTCGCGGAACTCAACCGCCGGCTCCCGGCGCTGGTGCCGATGAACCGCTTCCGGCCTAATATCGTCATCGAGGGCGTCGCGGCGCATGCCGAGGACGGCGCTGTCTCGTTCCGCTCGGGCGCGGTCGTACTGCGCGGCGTCAAGCATTGCACGCGATGCGTCACGACGACGACGGATCAGCGTGACGGCTCGCGCGACGAGCACAACGAACCGCTCGCGACACTCAAACGCTACCGCTTCGACCGCAAGCTGCGCGGCGTCGCCTTCGGCCAGAATTGCGTCGTCGCCGCGGGCGTCGGCGCGACGCTCGCAGTCGGCGCGGCGCTATCGGTCGAAGCTCACCAGGTGTAGCGCACCCGGTAGGTCACGACCGCCTCACCGTCCGCCGCGACACGCACCGGAAACTCGATGGTCCGCGAGTCTTTCTTTTCGGACGGCACGGACTGCTCGATGAGCGTCCACTTGTTCCAGCGATAGAGATTCTCGCGCACGACCACGTTGACGGCCTGGTCCTTGTGGTTGCGGACCTTGATTTCGAAGGCTTCCTCAATGACCCGGCCGCGCGAATTGAGCTGAAAGTCCGTCTGGCGCCGCTCGCCGACCACGTCGAAGGCCGTGCCGAGCTTGACCCGCATGTCTTCGTCCTTGGGCGTGTGGTCGATCTTGTCCTCGCCGATGAACTCCAGGCTGCCGTCGGCCTTGTCCTGCTGCGAGACGCGGATGCGGCCGGCCGGCAGCGGCATGCCGAGGCCCGAGGCCTTGTCGTTCCTGAGCGTCAGCCAGATGTCCACCTTGGTATTCGAGGTCGGACCGAATTCCCGGTCCAGCATCAGCGAGCCGTAGTAGCGATAGCCCTCGGCGCCGTAGTAGACAAGCTGCTTCTTCGCGGGCACGCGGGCGGCCGCCTCGAATAGTTCGATCTGCTTGGTCGAGTTGTTCGGCAACGTCGCCGGCCGGCCGAGCGTGTAGAGGTGATATTCGAAGAATGCCTTTTCCTCGAAACCCCGGGGGGGCGCGGCCACCGCCATGTCCGCCATCTCCATCGTCTTCATGCGGAACACGCGCTGGTCGGGTTGCACGCGGTTGACGTCGCCGGCGATCAGCTTCAGCTTCGCGTCCTGGTAGCTCGCGCCGGACTGGTTCAGGAGGCTGACCCAGGCGCCCACGTCCACGAAGCCCGAGTTCGCATCGGCGCTCTCGGTGAAGATCAGGTTGTAATCCGTCCACCAGGTGATGCCGCCGGTCTGGTAGGAGACGCGGGCGCGATGGCTGCCGCCTTTCGCGGCCAGCACGTCCCACTCGAGCGTCGGCCGCGTGATCAGTCCGCCCGGCAACTCGCCAAAGCGCATGCCATTCCAGTTGCGCAATGCGTGGATCTGCCCGTCATCGCCGCGCAGGACGAGGCCATCGTGCGCGGAGAGCAGGGTGCCGTCGACGACCTTGACGCCGTCGCCCTGCTCGCTCTCGACGCTGACTTTGCGGTCCACGTAGCGCGAGAGGAGCTTGTCGGTGCTGACCAGGTCGAACTGGAAATTCTGCTCCAGCACCTTGGTGCCGGCAGGATCCGTCAGGGAGCGGAACTGCACCGTGGTCGGGTCGATCAGCGCGGCCACGTCCGTGAATTTCAGAGTGCCGCGTCCGCGCACCAGTTCCAGGTCCCGGTCCACGCGCACCAGCGCAAAGCCCGGCAACGAGCTCGCCTGCGGCGTGCCCATGCCGGGCAGCGGGCGGTACCACTCCGCCGGAATGCCGCCCGGCTGCGCCGAGCTGTAGACGGTCAGCGCCGTCTGCGGTTCGGCCGCCATTGCGGATGTGGCCAGCAGGCCGCCGGCCAGCAACAGGTGGATACGGGCGGACAGGGATGACATGTCGGGCACTCCTTGGTCTCTGGACGCATAGAATAAACGCAGCGAGCCACGGAGTCGGGTCAATGAATGTGGAATTCCCGGAATGGATGGCCAAGTATCAGCAGCCCCAGGTCCTGGCGGGCGCCGCGGCACTGATCCTGCTACTGGTGCTGGCACTCAGCTGGACCGCCTGGCGCTGGAACATCGCCCTGGACCGGATGGAGATGCTGAAGGCGCAGGCAGCCGAGGGCTTTCTGCGGCCGCCCTCTTCGACCAGGACCCTGCGTATCGATCCGCGCTCGAGGAGCCTGACCGGTATCGACGCGCGCGGCCTGCCGCGGCGCATCGACCTCGTCATCGCCACGAACAGCGATCGCTACGATCGCTTCCGGCTCGCGCTCTTGCGCGACGACGACACGGCGATCCTCCATACGGAGCGGCTTGCGCCGGATTCCAACGGCGATCTGCATCTGTCCTTCAATTCGACGTTGCTGCCGGACGGAATGTATCGGCTGCGAATCGAAGGCTACGACCGGCGCGGGGAGCTGCAACCGTACGCGGAGGCGAGGTTGCAGATTGGCGGGCGTTGATGCCCACCGATCGGCGGCAATTACCCCTGCCGGAGCGTACTGATCGGCGGATGATTGATGACTCCGCGCGCGGCGAATGTGCCGGCGCCGCCGACGATGATGGCTCCTGCGGCTAGCCCGATCAGCCACACCCACGGATCAAACGTGTATTCCAGCTCGAAGAGCTGTGTCGCGAGCAGCCAGCCCGCAACCGTGGCGCCGAGCGCAGCCAGCGTTCCAGAAAGCATCCCTAGCGCAGTGAACTCCGAGGCGACGCCGGCGAGCACGACGCGGCGGCTCGCGCCAAGCGTACGCAGCATCGCGCTTTCGTAGCGCCGCTCATCGCGCGTCGCCTGGATCGCAGCCAAGAGAACCGTGATGCCGGCCGCGAGCGTGAACAGGAATACGTACTGCACCGCGAGCGAGGCGCGGTCCATGATGTCGCGAATCTGGGCGAGGATCGCGTCGATGTCGAAGATCGAGACCGACGGGAAGCGCCGCACCAGATCCGCCAGTAGCGGCCGTTGCTCCGGCTTGAGCCGCATGCTGGTGAGCCAGGTACCGACGAGCCCGTCCAGCGTGCCGGGTGAGAACACCAGGAAGAAATTCGGCTGGAAGCCGTCCCACTGCACTTCGCGGAAGCTCGCAATCTCCGCATCGAGCGGCTCGCCCGCGACATCGAAGGTCAGCGTATCGCCGAGCTTGAGGCCAAGTTCTTCCTGATATTCGGTCGTGACCGAGACGAGCCGCCGGCCGCGATCCGCCGCGATCCACCAGCGGCCTGCGACGATGCGGTTGTCCTTTTGGAGATTCTCGGCCCAGGAGAGGTTCTGCTCACGCTCGGCGAAACCGTGCCCGCGGTCCGTTTCTGGTTGCAGCTCGTCGACCGGCCGGCCGTTGATCTGCGTCAGGCGCGCGCGAATCATCGGGAACAGCGTCGGGCGCGGCAGGCTGAGATCGCCGATGTACTGCGCGAAGGCTTCGGTCTCGGCGGCCGGGATGTTGACCATGAAGTAGTTCGGTGTGTCCTCGGGGAGGCTCGCGCGCCAATCCTCGAGCAGGTCGTTGCGCACCACCGCGAGCAGCAGCAGCACCATGAGCCCGAGGCCGAAAGCGACCACCTGCACGATGCTCTCGCGGCCGCGGCGCGCGAGATTCGCTAGCCCATAGCGCCAGGCAACGCCGACCGCACCGCGCAAGCGTCCGGCCAGGCGCACGAGCAGCCATCCGGCGCCGTAGAGCACGGCGAGTGTGGCGCCGACACTCGCGGCGACGTAGCCGACCAGCTCGGCGTCGCGGACCAGCCAGTAAAGCACGGCGAGCAAGGCGGCTAGCGCGAGTCCGTAGGACACCGAGTAACGCAGCGGCGGCGGTTCGAGATTGCGACGCAGCACGCGAGCCGGCGGCACGCGCTTCAGTTGCAGCATCGGCGGCAGCGCAAAGCCGACCAGGATCGCAAGCGCCGTTGCCGCGCCCATGATTGCCGGCGCGGCGGTCGGCGACGGCAGCTCGGCGCGCACGATGTCGCCCAGGAGCCAGGCGAGGATTTCCTGCGCGAGATAGCCGAGCGCGCCACCCACGGCCGCTGCGATGAGCGCGAGCAGACCGAGTTCGATCACGGTGACCTGCAACACCAGCGACTGCGGCGCGCCCATGCATTTCATCAGTGCG
>CAYZDW010000302.1:0-4284 GCA_964477175.1 uncultured Steroidobacteraceae bacterium
GTGATGCGGGATGTCTGACCGGAGCCGCTCGCCACAAGTTCCGGACGCACGGCGCGGCCATTTTTCCGGTGTGCGGGCGTTCGCGCGCGCGAACTGCGCGTGTTTTTTGGCGAATTCGCGCATACCACATATTGTGTTGCGCGGCAAACCGACTTGGACCGGCGGCCACACACCGACCTACCCGAAATAGCCTGAAGTGACATTGGTAACTTATTGAAATATCAGGCTGTTTTTGGGGGTCATTTTTGGAAAAGGAAATCCTTGACACCAACCCGCCTGCGAAAATAATTTAACAGCCCTGACACAACATCTTGTGGTCGCCGGTGCGGACACGGTGAGCGTCAGCGTAAGAGTCAGGGAGCCTAGCGAATTCGATTGCGAGCGGCGGCGCGGAGCGCCGGCCCGGCCTCGATTTCTCCGGCATTCGTATAAGACCGCTGTATTCAGGGGAGCGTCGCAGAGAAAATGAGCACCGCGGTCAAGATCGAGCCGAAGGACGTGGACCAGATACCGTTTCAGGAAGCTTCGCTCGACATCTGGGACCGGAAGTACCGGTTGACCGCCAAGGACGGTGCCCCGATCGACGCCACGATGGATGACACCTGGCGTCGCGTCGCGACGGCGCTCGCCGGCGTCGAGGACGAGCGCGTACGCGAGCAATGGAACGAGCGCTTCCTGTGGGCGCTGCGCAAGGGCGCTATCCCCGCCGGCCGCATCATGTCGAACGCCGGCGCGTTCGCTCACAAGCCCGCGACCTCGACGATCAACTGCACCGTCTCCGGCACGGTCCGCGACTCGATGGACGACATCCTGAACAAGGTCCACGAGGCGGGCCTGACGCTGAAGGCGGGTTGCGGCATCGGCTACGAATTCTCCACGCTGCGACCGCGCGGGGCCTACGTTTCCGGGGCCGGCGCGCACACCTCTGGCCCGATGTCGTTCATGGATATCTTTGACCGCATGTGCTTCACCGTGTCCTCGGCGGGTGGACGGCGCGGCGCGCAGATGGGCACCTTCGACATCGGCCATCCCGACGCGATCGACTTCATCCGCGCCAAGCGCGAGAACGGGCGGCTGCGGCAGTTCAATCTGTCGCTGCTCGTGACCGACGAATTCATCGAGGCCGTGCGTGGCGACCGCGAGTGGCTGCTGGCTTTTCCGCTGCCGGCACGCGAATACGATCCTGAGCAGCACGATCTCGAGGACCGGCACAGTTTCGTCTGGCGCGAGTGGCCCGACACTGAGGGCTACGTGACCAACGAGGACGGCCTGGTCGCCTGCAGGGTCTACAAGACGCTGCCGGCGCGGCGGCTGTGGGACGTCATCATGACGTCCACCTACGATTTCGCCGAGCCGGGATTCGTGCTGATCGATCGCGTCAACGAGATGAACAACAACTGGTGGTGCGAGAACATCCGCGCGACCAATCCTTGCGTGACTGCGGATACCTGGGTCCATACGGCCGAGGGGCCGCGCCAGGTCGCCGAACTCGTCGGGCGGCCGTTCTTCTCACGCGTTGACGGGGCCGACCATGCCTCCGGCCCGGAAGGATTCTTCCTGACCGCGACCAAGCCCGTGGTGCGTCTCGAGACGGCCGAGGGCCATGGTCTTCGGCTGACGGCCGATCACTGCGTACGGCGCGTCACGCGATTCGCGCGCGCGGCGACGGAAACGGAGTGGTGCGCGGCGGGCGAGCTGCGCGCGGGTGATCGCGTGCTGCTCAATGATCACCGCAAGGGCGCGGCCTGGGTGGGAGCGTACACGCGCGACCAGGGCTATCTGCTGGGCTTGCTGGTCGGCGACGGCACGTTGAAGGACGACAAGGCGGTCTTGTCCGTGTGGCAGCCGGCGGCGGTCGTGAATGGCGAGGCCGATACCGGCCACGGCGTGCGCGCCGTGATGGCGGAGGCCGTGGCGGCGGCGGACACGCTGCCGCACCGCGCCGATTTCGGCGGCTGGCATGCGGTCACTGGTCGCGGCGAGCACCGCCTGACCGTCGGCGCGCTGAAGACCCTCGCCCTGGAAGTCGGCATGACCCCGGGCGACAAGCGCATCACGCCGGTGATGGAGCGCGCCTCGAGCGATTTCCACCGCGGCTTCCTGCGTGGACTGTTCGATACTGACGGATCCGTGCAGGGCGACCAGGCGAAAGGCGTCAGCGCGCGGCTCGCCCAGTCGGACCTGCGGCGCCTCGAGGCCGCGCAGCGCATGCTGCTGCGTCTCGGTATCGCTTCGCGGCTCTCTCGCGATCGCCGCATTGCGGGCACAGCACTCCTGCCCGACGGCCGCGGCGGCCGCGCCGCATACGCCACCCGTGCGCAGCACGAGCTCGTCATTTCGGGCGAGAACCTTGCGCGGTTCGCTGGGTTGATCGGTTTCGCCGACGCCCAAAAGGCCGCCCGGCTCGCCGGTCTGCTGGGAAGCTGTCGGCGCACGCGGAACCGTGAGCGCTTCGTGGCGCGCGTGACGGCCGTCCTGCCAGCCGGCGTCGAGGCGGTCTACGACGCCCAGATCCCCGGCATCAATGTCTTCGACGCCAACGGCCTGCATGCCCACAACTGTGGCGAGCAACCGCTGCCCCCGTACGGCTCCTGCCTGCTGGGTTCGGTCAACCTGACGCGATTTGTGCGCCAGCCATTCACCGACGAGGCGAAGTTCGACTGGGACGAATACCGCGAAGTCGTGCGCGTGTTCACGCGCATGCTCGACAACGTCGTCGAGATCAATGGTCTGCCGCTCGGCCGCCAGCGCGAGGAAATCGCCCGCAAGCGCCGACACGGAATGGGCTTCCTGGGGCTGGGCTCGGCGATCACGATGCTCGGCATGAAATACGGCGCGCCGGAGTCGGTCTCGTTCACCGAGAACGTCGCGCGCGAGATGGCGATCGCGGGCTGGGAGGCAGGCGTCGTGCTCGCCCGCGAAAAAGGCCCGGCGCCGATCATGAATGAGGAGTTCACGGTCACGCGCGCAATGCTGCGCCGGCGCCCGGAGATGGCGCGCGACGGCTGGAAGGTCGGCGATCGCGTGCCGGGGCGCGTGCTGCATGCCCGTTACAGCCGCTACATGCGCCGCCTTGCGGAGACCGCGCCGGAGCTCGTCAAGGAAATCGAGACCGTGGGCGCGCGCTTCACGCACCACTCATCGATCGCGCCGACCGGAACGATTTCGCTGTCACTCGCGAACAACGCGTCGAATGGCATCGAGCCCTCGTTCGCGCATCACTATTTCCGCAATGTGATCCGCGAGGGCAAGAAGTCGAAGGAGCGCCTCGACGTCTATTCCTTCGAGCTGCTGGCTTATCGCGAGATGGTCAACCCGCGCGCGATACCGGGCGCGACGGCGGCTGGCGAGAAGCTGCCGGACTACTTCCTCACAGCCGAGAACATCGGGCCGCGCGAGCACGTGGACATCCAGGCCGCGGCCCAGAAATGGGTCGATTCGTCGATCTCGAAGACCGCGAATGTGCCGACCGATTTCCGCTACGAGGATTTCAAGGACATCTATCTGTACGCCCACGAGCGCGGCCTGAAGGGCTGCACGACTTTCCGCTTCAATCCGGAAGCGTTCCAGGGCGTGCTGGTCAAGGAGGACGACCTCAAGAACACGACCTACGTATTCACGCTCGAGGACGGCACCGAGATCGAGGCCAAGGGTGACCAGGAGATCGAGTACGACGGCGAGGTGCACACCGCCGCCAACCTGTTCGACGCGCTGAAAGAAGGCTACTACGGCAGATTCTGAGGGCAAGGATCGGGAACATGAGCAGGCTCAAATTCGACAAGAAGATCGTGAAGTACCGCGTGCAGAAGCCCGAAGCGGAGAAAGCCGTGGCGGGCCAGGCGCGCGAGGGCAAGGCCCGCAAGGACGGCGGCGGCAAGGTCGTGTGGATGCACGAGAAGCTCGAGCGCCCCGAGGTGCTGATCGGCTCGACCTACAAGATCAAGACGCCGATCTCCGACCATGCGATGTACCTGACGATTAACGACATCGTGCTGAACGAGGGCACCGAGCACGAGCATCGCCGGCCGTTCGAGATCTTCATCAACTCGAAGAACCTCGACCATTTCCAGTGGATCGTCGCGCTGACCCGCATCATCTCGGCCGTATTCAGGAAGGGCGGCGACGTCGCGTTTCTGACCGAGGAACTGAAGGCGGTCTTCGACCCGCGCGGCGGCTACTGGCAGCCCGGTGGCAAATTCATGCCGTCGATCGTCGCCGAGATCGGCTACGTCGTGGAACGGCACCTGCAGTCGATCGGTCTGATGAAGGTGCCCGAGATGGATG
>CAYZDW010000303.1:0-3374 GCA_964477175.1 uncultured Steroidobacteraceae bacterium
CGTGCATCCATTTCACGATGCGGCCTGAGATGGCCCACAACACGATGCTGAAGCCGACCAGGGCGACTGCCAGGCCGCCGAAGACACCAAGGAGCCCCGCGTGTTCAGCGCGTACGCCGACATCTGCGGCCAGCGACACCATCCAGGTGTATTCGCCCATGTTTTCCGAGAAGGCGCCGATGTAACCCGCGAGGGTGTTGGCGACGAAATTGATCATGAACCAGACGCCCATCATCAGGGAACCCAGGCGCAAGGGCGCGAGCTTGGTGACCATCGAGAGTCCGACCGGGCTGATGCAGAGTTCGCCTGTCGTGTGGAAGAGATAACCGAGGATCAGCCAGAGCATGCCGGACTTCACGTCGGCCGTGCGCTGCATCTCGAACACCGCGACGACCAGGAACATGAAGCCGAGCGCGACCTGCAGGAGGCCAAGGTACATCTTGACCGGCGTCTTCGGGTTCCTGCCGTTTTCGCCAAGCTTGCTCCACAACATCGAGAAGAACGGCGCGAGCAGCACGATGAAGAGCGGATTGAGCGACTGGAACCAGCCGGTCGGTACCGTGAAGCTGCCGACCTCGCGGTCCGTGTACTGGTCGGCGAACAGGTTCAGCAGGCCGCCCGCCTGCTCGAAGGCCGCCCAGAACATCACCACGAAGACGAAGATCACGAAGATCACGCGCAGCCGGTCTTTTTCAACGGGAGTCAGCGGGTGCTTCTGGCCGCCGGCGAGCTTCAACGAACGGCTGGCCGCGGGTTCGCGGCCGATGTCGCCGATGTAGCGCTGTGCGAAGGCGAGCTGGATGATCACCGAGATTGTCATGCCGACGCCCGCGGCGAAGAAACCGATGCGCCAGCCGTGTGCGGGGTCTTCGCCCAAAGTCGAGCAGACCAGCGGTGCAAGGAACGCGCCCAGGTTGATGCCCATGTAGAAGATCGTGAACGCGCCATCGCGCCGCGCGTCGCCCTGCTGGTACAGGTCGCCGACCATGGTCGAGATGTTCGGCTTGAAGAAGCCGTTGCCGAGGATCAGCAGGAACAGGCCGACGTAAAAACTCGTCGCCGTTTCCGGGAAGGCGATGCCGAGCACGGAAAGTGACCACGGCGCGCTCGTGCCCAGCGTGTCGAGCGGCGAGGCGAGCGAGAACTGGCCGAGCGCCATCAGGATGCCGCCGATGATCACGGCCTTGCGCTGGCCGATGTAGTTGTCGGCGAGCCAGCCGCCGAACAGCGGCGTGAAGTAGGTGAGTCCCGTGTACCAGGCGTAGAGCGTGAGCGCCTGCGGGCTGTCCCAGCCGAGGCCGGGATTCGCGGCATTGGTCGCGGCGACGGCGTAAAGCACCAGGAGCGCGCGCATGCCGTAGTAGCTGAAGCGCTCCCACATCTCCGTCATGAACAGCAGGAACAGGCCACGCGGGTGGCCAAGGAAGGTCCCTGGCGGGACGTGCACGTCAGTCGTCATGTCTTGTTTTCTCCAGAGTCCGGCGAGTCTCAACGATGTTGCGGTGCAACATCAAGCCGGATCGCCTTCCGGATCTGGCGGTTTGACGCGTACCAGCAGCCGCGCCATCAGAATGCCAGCCTCGAACAGCGCGTACATCGGCAACGCCATCATGGTTTGCGAGACGGGGTCCGGCGGCGTCAGGAAAGCCGCGATGATGAAGATGGCGAGCAGCACATAGCCGCGATTCTTCGTGAGCGCCTCGAGCTTCATGAGGCCGGTACGCACCAAGAGCACCGTCGCGACCGGAATCTCGAAGGCGAGCCCGAAGGCGAAGAACAAGAGCACCGCGAAGTCCATGTACTGCGTCATGTCGGTCAGCATCTGCACGCCTTCCGGCGTCGTCATCACGAAAAACCGGAAAACGGCGGGAAACACGACGAAGTATGCAAAGGCACTGCCGCTGTAAAAAAGAATGACGCTCGAGACGAACAGCGGCAGCGCAAAGCGCCGCTCGTGGCGGTAAAGGCCGGGCGCGACGAATGCCCAGATCTGGTACAGAATTACCGGCATCGCGAAGAAAATCGCCGCGAGCAGCGCCAGCTTGAACGGAGTCATGAAGGGCGCCACGACCGAGGTTGCGATCAGGCTGGTGCCCGGCGGCAACTGCGCGCGCAGGGGTGCCGACAGCCAGGTGAAAATATCGTTCGCAAAGTAAAGGCAGGGCAGCGCGATCACGAGGGTGGCGACCATCGCGCGCAGCAGGCGATCGCGCAACTCGAGCAGATGCGAGAGCAGCGAGCTCTCGGCGAGCTTTTCCGCATCCGGCGCGGGGTCGTTCATGACGGACGGGGTCCGTCGGTTTTATCAGCGGGGTCTACGGGGGCGACGCCCGGTGGGCGGCGCGCGGCCGGATCGATGTCGGTCGGCACGTTCACCGACACCTCTTCGTCGAGTTGTTGCCGGAGCTGGCGCGCCATCGCACGGGCGCGGCCGGCCCAGCGACCAACCTGGCTCGCGAGTTTCGGCAGCTTCTCCGGCCCCAGCACCAACAGCGCGATGCCGAGGATCAGGATGATCTCGGTGAAGCCGACTTCGAACATTGGGCGTCAGGTGTTCTTCGTGGAGTCGACGCTTTCGGGGTCGGGTTTCTTGGCGCTGAAATCCGCGTCCGGACGGTCGTCCTGCGCGAGCTTCTTGCCGGATTCCTCGCTATCGCCATCGCTCATCGACTTCTTGAAGCCCTTGACCGCGGAGCCGAGGTCCGACCCGATGGTGCGCAGCTTCTTCGCTCCGAAGATCAGGAGCGCGATCGCGAGAATGATCAGCAGTTCCCTGAAACCAATGCCCATTTTGCTAACTCCAGCCCGCGCACCCGGCGCAGTAGGGAATGATACGCCAAACGGCTCTCAGGCCCCGTGACGCGAGGCCTGAATCCAGAAAGTGACGGGTCCGTCGTTGACAAGCGACACCCGCATATGGGCGCCGAAAAGGCCCGCCTGGACGCCCGGAAACCGCTGTCGCGCCAGCCCCAGGAGCTCCTCGAACAGGCGGCGGCCCTCTTGCGGTGGGGCCGCCGTGCTGAACCCCGGCCGCAGCCCCTTTTTTGTATCCGCAGCCAGCGTGAATTGCGGCACCAGCAGGAGCCCTCCGCCGACGTCCTTGACGCCCAGGTTCATGCGTCCCTCGGCGTCGGCAAACACCCGGTAGTGCAGCAGCCTCTCGAGCAAGCGTTCGGCCTCGACCGAAGTATCGTCGCGCTCGACGGCGACGAGCACGAGCAGCCCCTGACCGATGCGCGCCACTTCGCGGCTCTCGATTTCGACCGATGCGCTGGTCACGCGTTGCAGCAGGCCGATCAAGATCGCATGCCCTCAGGTCCGCCGGAGGCTGAGCAACGCGGCCTTGTCCAGCTGAGGCAGATCGTCTGTGATGC
>CAYZDW010000304.1:0-4960 GCA_964477175.1 uncultured Steroidobacteraceae bacterium
GAAGGACGGGGCAGGTCAGTTGCGCACCAGGTGCGCAACGAAGTCGTCGACCGCAGTCGTGTCGAGACGCGCGGCGTCCGTGAACAGCGCTGTGATGCGCCGGCACTGCCGCTCCGGGAACAGGGCCGCCACCGACGATTCGAATTTCTGGACCAGCAGCGGGTATCCTTCCGCGCGCCGCTTGCGGTGTCCTACCGGGTAGTCCACTTGTACGCGCGGCGTGCTGCTGCCGTCGCGATAGTAGACCTGGATCGCGTTGCCGATGTAGCGCTTGTCCGGCGCGTAGTAGTCCACCGTGAACTGCGGGTTCTCGCGGACCTCCATGCGCGCGCGCAGCCAATCGACGCGCGGGTCGCCCGCGACCTTGTCCTCGTAGTCGTCAGCGCCCAGTCGTCCGAAGATCAACGGGACGGCCACCATGTACTGAATGCAGTGATCGCGGTCCGCCGGGTTCGCGAGCGGCCCGGTCTTGTCGATGATCCGCAGGCCCGGTTCCTGGGTCTCGATGACGATGCGCTCGATCGCATCGAGGTGGTCCCGCACCAGCGGGTGAAGCTGCATCGCGCATTCGACCGCCGTCTGCGCGTGGAACTCGGCCGGATAGCTGATCTTGAACAGCACGTTTTCCATGACGTAGCTGCCGAATGGCTGGCGGTAGACGAAAGGCTGGCCGCGGAACAACGCGTCGTAGAAGCCCCACTTGGGCGTGGACAGCGCCGACGGATAACCCATCTCGCCGCTCATCGCGAGGAGCGCATGGCGCAGGCCGCGGCTCGTCGCATCGCCGGCCGCCCAGCTCTTGCGCGAACCGGTGTTCGGAGCATGCCGGTAGGTCCGCAGCGCCCCCCCGTCGATCCAGGCGTTGGATACGGCATTGACGACCTGCTCAAGCGTTCCGCCGAGCAGGGCCGTGACCACGGCCGTGGTCGCGACGCGCACCAGGATCACGTGATCGAGCCCGACGCGGTTGTAGGAATTCTCGAGTGCCGTGACACCCTGAATCTCATGGGCCTTGATCATCGCAGTCAGCAGGTCGCGCACCGTGAGCGGCGCGCGCCCTTCGGCGACCGCCTTGCGGGACAGCCAGTCGGAGACGGCGAGAATGCCGCCGAGGTTGTCCGACGGGTGGCCCCATTCGGCCGCGAGCCAGGTGTCGTTGAAATCGAGCCAGCGGATCATCGCGCCGATGTTGAAGGCCGCCTGCACCGGGTCCAGCTCGTAGCTCGTGCCCGGCACGCGCGCGCCGCCGGCCATGGTCGCGCCCGGCACGACCGGCCCCAGCAGGCGCGTGCAGGACGGAAAGGCGAGCGCCTGGAATCCGCAGGCGAGCGTGTCCAGCAGGCAGTAGCGCGCAGTCTCGAAGGCGACCGGGCTCTCAATGGTGGCGTCGCGCGCGTATTCGGCGATGTCGACCAGGACCTGGTCCGGTGGCGAGCGTTCGGCCGACCGACTGTTGTGATGGCTCATGGAGGCGCGCTCAGCGCTGGTCCGCGGGCGGGACATTGCGCGGCTCCGGCCCCGTGTAGTTCGCGCTCGGGCGGATGATCTTGCCGTCCTGGCGCTGCTCGATCACATGTGCGCCCCAGCCCGTGGTGCGCGAGATGACGAACAGGGGCGTGAACATCGCGGTCGGCACACCCATGAGGTGATAAGACACCGCGCTGAACCAGTCGAGATTCGCGAACAACTTCTTGGCCTGCGACATGACGGTCTCGATGCGCTCCGCGATCCGGAACATCCGCTCGTCGCCGGCTTCGGCGGCGAGAGCGGCGGCGACGCGCTTGATCACCGCATTGCGCGGATCGGCGACCGTGTAGACCGGGTGTCCGAAGCCGATGATGACCTCGCGGGCCTCGACGCGCCGCCGGATATCCCTTTCCGCCTCATCGACGCTGCGGTATCGATGCTGGATCTCGAATGCGATTTCGTTGGCGCCGCCATGCTTCGGCCCGCGCAGCGCGCCGATCGCACCCACGATGCAGGAGTGCATGTCCGAACCGGTGCCCGCAATGACGCGCGCGGTGAAGGTCGAGGCGTTGAATTCGTGCTCGGCATAGAGGATCAGCGAGGTATGCATCGCGCGGACCCAGGAACGCGGTGGCTCCCGGCCATGCAGCAGGTGCAGGAAATGTCCGCCGACCGAATCGTCGTCGGTCATGACTTCGATGCGGCGTCCGCTCCTGGCGAAGTGGTGCCAGTAGCAGAGCATCGAACCCACCGACGCGACCAGCCGGTTGACGATATCCTGCGCGCCGCCGACGGCGTGCGCATGGTTTTCCGGAGCCTCGCAACCGAAGGCAGCGACGCCCGTGCGCAGCACGTCCATCGGATGCGCCGATGACGGCAGCAGCTCGAGCACCGCGCGCAAGCGGTTGGTGAGGCCGCGAAAGCCCCGCAGCCGCGCCTTGTAGGCCGAGAGTTCCGCCGGATTCGGCAGCTTGCCGTGGACCAGCAGGTAGGCGATCTCCTCGAATTCGCAGGTCTCGGCGATATCGAGGATGTCGTAGCCGCGGTAGTGCAGGTCGTTGCCGCTGCGGCCGACCGTGCAGATGGCCGTATTGCCGGCCGCTATGCCCGACAGCGCGACCGACTTCTTCGGCTTGATGGCCACCGCGTCGTCGGGTCCGGCCATGGTCATGACTCCCGGTTCCTGCTGAACAGCTCATCGAGCTTGCGCTCGTACTCGTGGTAGCCGAGCACCTCGTAGAGTTCCGCGCGGGTTTGCATAAGGTCCACGACCGCCCGTTGCGATCCGTCGCGGCGAATCGCGTCATAGACTGTCACGGCCGCACGGCTCATCGCGCGGAATGCCGACAGCGGGTAGAGCACGAGCCGCAGGCCGGCATCCCGGAGTTCCGCAATGGTGAAAAGTGGCGTGCGGCCGAACTCCGTGATGTTGGCGAGCACCGGCACGGGCACGGCGCGCGTGAACTCGCGGTATTCATCCAACGTGGTGAGCGCCTCGGCGAATATCATGTCGGCCCCGGCCTCGACATAACTCGCAGCGCGCTCGATTGCGGCCTGCTGGCCTTCGACGGCATGCGCATCGGTGCGCGCCATGACGACGAACCCAGGGTCGGTTCGTGCGTCCACCGCGGCCCGGATGCGGTCCACCATCTCTTCGCGCGCCACCAGCGCCTTGCCGGGCCGGTGCCCGCAGCGCTTGGCCTGCACCTGGTCCTCGATGTGCATCGCCGCCGCGCCGGATCGGATCAGCTCGCGCGTCGTCCGCGCGATGCCAAGCGCGGCACCCCAACCCGTGTCGGCGTCGACCAGCAGCGGCAGCTCGGTCACGCCGGTGATGCGCCGTGCATCCTCGCAAACGTCATTGAGACTCGTGACGCCGAGATCGGGCAGGCCGAAGGAGGCGTTCGCGAGGCCGGCGCCCGACAGGTAGATCGCCCGGAATCCGCTCCTGCCCGCGAGCAATGCGCTGTAGGCATTGATCGTGCCGACGACCTGCAGCGGCCGCTCGCCATCGACGGCGGCGCGGAACCTGGCTCCGGCGGAGGCATTCGACATCGCCGTATGATAACCAGATGAGGGCCGTTTTTGCGCCCAAACAACAACCGGGAGGGTCCGCCGGACACCCGAATTACTCCAAGAGTGTTGCGTGTTTGGCGGCAGGTGATACCCTTGCGCACAGCAAACGTGAGGGGGGCCTCGTCCGTTTGTTTGCAATATCCAACAAGGCTTCCTCGAGAGGAGTCCGACATGTCTGATTATCGCACCCGTCAATCCGCGATCGCGTCTGCCGTGATGCTGGCCCTGGCCAGTGCCGCCGCAGCGGCCCAGGAGGGCACGACGACGCTGACCGAGATCGTCGTGACGGCGCAGAAGCGCACCGAGTCATTGCAGGACGTGCCGATCGCCGTCACTGCCGTCTCCGGCACCAAGATCGCCGAGGCCGGCATCATGAAGATCGAGGACCTCAAGAATTACGTCCCGACCCTGTTCATGACCGAGACCGCGATCGGCAACAACATTTCGATCCGCGGCATCTTCTCGGGTGTCAATCCCGGATTCGAGCAGTCGGTCGGCACCTACGTCGACGGCGTGTATCGCGGACGGCCCCAGCAGACCCGCTCCCCGTTCCTCGATCTCGAGCGCGTGGAAGTACTGCGCGGCCCGCAATCGATCCTGTTCGGCAAGAACAGCGTCGGCGGGGCGCTCAACATCACGACCGCGCGGCCGACCGACGAGTTCGACGCCATGGTGTCGGCCCTGTACGAGCCGCGCTACGAGGAGCAGGAATTCACGGCCCATGTCTCCGGCCCGTTCACGGATCGCTTCCGCGGCAGGCTCGCGGCCCGCTATCGCGAGGTCGAGGGCCATATCGCGAACCCGACGCTGTCGACCGAAGACCCGAGCCGCGAGGAGTCGACGGTTCGCGCCTGGCTGGAGTTTGACGTGACGGACAACGTGACCGCCTTGTTCAAGGCGGAACACGGCGAATTCGACGTGGTCGGTCGCCAGATCGAGATTGACCAGGAGACGGATTCCGTTTCCGCTAACCCCGCTTTCACCGGACTGACTTACGCAGAGATCCTGCGAATCCGTTTTGGGCAAGACAGCAGCGTGTTGAACGCCACGTCCGACTACGTGCGCTCATCGAACGGCGGCGACTTCAGCAACAACGAAACGGACGAGTTCGTGCTGCAGGTGGACTGGCAGGTCGGCGAGAACACGGTGACCTCGATCACGTCGCACTCGAAGTACCAGTTCGACGAGTTATGCGACTGCGACTTCACGGGCGCCAAAGTCTTCAACGTCGCGATGGCCGAGGATTTCGAACAGTCCAGCCAGGAACTTAGGCTGACTTCGCCCACCGGCGGCAAGGTCGAATACATCCTGGGTGCCTACTACGAGACCTCGGACCTGAGCTTCCGCGACTCGATCCAGGTGCCGTTCAACGCTGTCCAGGGCTTTAGCGTGCTGGTGCCGCTGCTGAACAGCAACC
>CAYZDW010000305.1:0-9852 GCA_964477175.1 uncultured Steroidobacteraceae bacterium
GCGAGCCGATTGGCGTCAAGCGCCTCGAAGCCCGCCCCGTCGCGACGCTCTGCATCGAAGCCCAGGAACGGCGCGAACGGCGCGAAAAACAGTACGGCGACCGCGACGACTGGTATCGCTGAGACGCGAGCCCAGCGCCGGCTTGGCTGCCCTTGCTCGCCTCCCCGATTTCCCCGGCGCCTCCGGTCGCTCGGACCGCTGGCTGTTTCGCATCGAAGACCTTGACCGCGACCGCATCATCCCAGGTGTGGCGGACCAGATGCTTCGGACCCTGGAATCCTTTGGATTTCAATAGGATGGAATTGTAGAATTCCAGAATGATCGAATCCCTTTCTACGAGCATGCACTCGTTGCAGGGGGTCACGGAGGTCGTACGTGGCTGCGACCTGCTATCCAGCACGCCGCGCCAGATCCTCCTGCAGCGCGCCCTCGGCTTCCGGACGCCGCGCTACGCGCACCTGCCATTGCTGGCGGAGAGCGACGGCCGCGCTCAGGCAGGAACCGCCGGTGGAACTCGCGCGCGCGGCGGTGCGGGAGATATGGGCCTGGGCGCTGCCCAACTGGCGCCCGGAACGGCTGACCGGCTGCCGTGAATTGCGGCTGCCGGGGCCGGGGTGCTGAGTCCGCCGCGCCTGGGCGACGCTGCGTCTAGGCGACGCCGCGCATCGAGAGCCGCACGCGGCCCTGGCGGTCGACTTCCAGCACCTTCACCTTGACGACGTCGCCTTCCTTGAGCTTGTCGCTGACGCGTTCGACGCGCTCGTCCGAGATCTGAGAGATATGCACGAGCCCGTCCCGCCCCGGCAGGATCGCAACGAAGGCGCCGAAGTCCATCAGGCGGACAACCTTGCCCTCGTAGACCTGGCCAACTTCGACATCGGCCGTGATCATCTCGATGCGGCGCAGCGCTTCGCGCCCGGAAGCTGAATCGACGGACGCGATCTTGACCGTGCCGTCGTTCTCGATGTCGATCGTCGCACCGGTTTCCTCGGTGATCTGGCGGATCACGGAGCCGCCCTTGCCGATCACGTCGCGGATCTTCTCCGGGTCGATCTTGATGGTCACGATGGTCGGCGCCCACTCGGACATCTCCGGGCGCGACTTGTCGAGCACTTTGTTCATCTCGCCGAGGATGTGCAGCCGGCCGGCCTTTGCCTGCTCGAGCGCGACTTTCATGATCTCGGCGGTTATGCCGTTGATCTTGATGTCCATCTGCAGCGCGGTGACGCCATCCTTGGTGCCGGCGACCTTGAAATCCATATCACCGAGATGATCCTCGTCGCCGAGGATGTCGGTTAGCACGGCGAAGCGGTCGCCCTCCTTGACCAATCCCATCGCGACGCCGGCGACGGCCGCCTTGATCGGCACGCCGGCATCCATCAGCGCCAGGCTGGTGCCGCAAACGGTCGCCATCGAGCTCGAGCCGTTCGACTCCAGGACTTCGGACACGACGCGCAGCACGTACGGGAATTCCTCGAGATTCGGCATCACCGCTTTGATGCCGCGCCGGGCCAGGTTGCCATGGCCGATTTCGCGGCGCTTCGGCGAGCCGAGGAAGCCGGTCTCGCCGACGGAGAACGGTGGGAAGTTGTTGTGCAGCATGAACGGCTCGCGGCGCTCGCCGGCGAGCGCGTCGACGATCTGCGCATCGCGGCCGGTGCCGAGGGTGGTCGTGACCAGCGCCTGGGTCTCGCCGCGCGTGAAGATCGCCGAACCGTGCGTGCGCGGCAGCGCGCCGACCTCGACTGTGATCGGCCTGACGGTGCGCGTGTCGCGGCCGTCGATGCGCGGCTTGCCGTCGAGAATGAAGGCGCGGACCAGTCGGTATTCCAACGCGAACAGTTCGGCGGTAACCTGGTCACGCGTGAACTTCGGGTTCTCACCGCCCGACAGCGCGGTCTGAACGGACTGGCGGATCTCAGCGAGACGCCCCAAGCGGGTCTGCTTGACGACGATGCCGTAGGCCTCGGCGAAGGCGGATTCGGCCAGGGCGGCGACCGCCTGCTTCAGGGCGACATTCGGTTCCGGGGCCTTCCAGTCCCAGCGTGCCTTGCCGGCCTCGGCGGCGAGCCGCTCAATCGCGTCGATTGCGGCTTGCATTTGCCCGTGGCCGAACAGCACGGCGCCGAGCATGACCTCTTCGGAAAGGCAATCGGCCTCCGATTCGACCATCAGCACGGCTTCGCGCGTTCCGGCGACGACCAGGTCCAGGTCCGACTCGTTCTTGACCTGGCTCGTGGTCGGATTCAGCAGGTAGGCGCCATTCCGATAGCCGACCCGCGCAGCGGCGATCGGGCCTTTGAACGGAATGCCTGAGATCGCAAGCGCAGCCGAAGCGCCAATCAGCGACGGAATGTCCGAATCGATTTCCGGATCGAGCGACAGCACGGTCGCGACGACCTGCACCTCGTTGTAGAAACCTTCCGGAAAGAGAGGCCGGATGGGACGATCGATCAGCCGGGAGGTCAGCACTTCCTTTTCGGATGGCCGGCCCTCGCGCTTGAAAAAACCGCCGGGAATCTTGCCGGCGGCGTAGGTCTTCTCGACATAGTTGACGGTCAATGGGAAGAAGTCGCGGCCCTCGACCGAAACCCTGCGGCCGACTGCGGTGACGAGTACGACGGTGTCGGCCATCGTGACGACAACGGCCCCGTCGGCCTGACGGGCCAGGCGGCCGGTCTCGATCGTGACCTGGTGCTCGCCGTAACTGAAAGTCTGCTTGGAAACGCTCACGCGGATTCCTTCTGGTGTCTGGATATGGTGTCAGGTCCCGAAAGCCCGCCCGAACCGGCAGGCACCGGATCGCTGGTGCGCGTCAGCGGCGCAGGCCAAGGTCGGTGACGACCTTGGAGTAACGATCGGGGGCGTTCGCCTTGAGGTAATCCAGCAGCCGACGGCGCTGTGCCACCATTTTGAGCAGGCCACGCCGCGAGGCATGGTCGCTCTTGTGATTGGTGAAATGCTCAGCCAGCCCGTTGATGCGTTGGGACAGTAAAGCGACCTGCACTTCAGGCGACCCCGTGTCCTTCGGAGCGCGCCGGAACTTGCCGACGACCTCCGCCTTTTGTGCACTCGTGAATGGCATCTATTTAACCTTTTAAGGAGCCGCGCATTGTACCCGCGGCCAGAAGCTGTCTCAAGCCTGTTGGGACCCTGCGGCGACGATGTCCACCATGATCCTTTCGGGCGCCAGACGGCGCCCCTCGGCGGTCATCCGGCCGGTGCCAAGGAATAGCCCTCCCACGCCGTACATCCGCACCCGGGTCGAGCCGGGACCAGTGACGAACACGGGCTGGCCCCGGAGCACGCAAGCCTGATCCGCGCTGCCGAGTTGGACCACCGGCAGTCCCGACAGAGCCGAATCGACCGGCAGCAGCAATGTATCCAGCGCATCCGGCCGCGTGGCGGCCTGTTCCAAGCTCGAGAGGGTGTGCATCGCAGGGTGCGTGAACGGGCCCAGGCTCAGGCGTCGCAGGCTGTCGACGTGACCCACCGTGCCGCAGCCGCGCGCGAAATCCTCGACCAGGCTGCGGACATAAGTGCCCTTGCTGCACTCGATCTCGAACTGCAACCGGCGGTCCTGGATGCCCAGGAGTTCGAAGCGATGGACGGTGACGCGCCGCGCCGGCCGATCGACTTCGAGTCCCTGGCGCGCCAGCTGGTACAGGCGCTGACCCTGGTGCTTCAACGCCGAGTACATGGGCGGCACCTGCTCGGATTCCCCCAGGAACCCGGCCGCGACACGCCGGATCATCTCCTCGCCCAACTCCGGTACCGGCATCCGCTCGACGACTGCGCCCTCGCGGTCACCGGTCGCGGTCCGTTGGCCGAGCACGACGGTCACTCGATAGGTCTTGTTCGACTCGAGCAGCAGGCCGCAGACCTTGGTGGCCTGTCCAAGGCAAACCGGCAGCAGGCCGCTGGCCAATGGATCCAGGCTGCCGGTGTGGCCGGCTTTGCGGGCGCGCAGCAGCCTGCGCAGCTGCTGCAGTGCGGCGTTCGAGGTCAGGCCCTCGGGCTTGTCGAGCAGCAGGATGCCATCGATGTCGCGCCAGCGGTCCGCCGGACGCGGTTCGCACATTGCCTTGTTCATTCCGCGTCCGGATCGCGCTCGGCGGGCCGCCGATCGCTCTCCACGGCGTCGTGGATCAACGCCGACAGCCGCGCTGCGCGCTCAACGGAAGCATCGACGTGGAAATCCAGTTCCGGGGCGATCCGCAAACGCATTCCCTTGCGGATCTGGTGACGCAGGAAGCCCGCGGCATGTTTAAGCGCCTCGAGCGCCGCTTCGGCATTGCCGACACCGGCAAACGGGGTGAAGAACACCCTGGCATGGGTCAGGTCCCGCGAAACCTCGACTGCCGTGATTGTGACAAGACCGACCCGCGGGTCCTTGATCTCGCGGCGAATCTGCTCCGAGAGCAATCGCTTGAGCTGCTCCTCGACGCGTCGCGCCCTGGGAAACTCACGCGGCATGGTGGCCTCAGAGCTGACGCGCGACCTCGACGCGCTCGAAGCACTCGATCTGGTCGCCAACCTTGATGTCGTTGTAGCCCTTGACGCCGATGCCGCATTCGGTGCCGGCGCGGACCTCCGCGGCGTCGTCCTTGAAGCGCTTCAGCGACTCGAGCTCGCCCTGGAATATCACGACGTTGTCGCGCAGCACGCGGATCGGGTTATTGCGCCGCACGTAGCCGTCGACGACCAGGCAGCCGGCCACGGTGCCAAACTTGCTGGAGCGAAACACCTCGCGAACCTCGGCGAGGCCGACGATCTGTTCCTTGACCTCCGGTGCGAGCATGCCGGTCAGCGCCGAGCGGATGTCGTCAATGGCCTCGTAGATGACGCTGTAGTAGCGGACTTCCACGTTCTGGTCGCGGAGCGCAGCCCGCGCGGCCGCATCGGCGCGCACGTTGAAGGCCACGATCTGCGCCCGGGACGCGGCGGCCAGCATCACGTCGGACTCGGTCAGTCCCCCGGCGCCGCTCGCGATGACCTTGACGGCCACCTCGTCCGTCGACAGCTTGTTCAGCGCCTCGCGCAACGCCTCGGCCGAGCCCTGGACATCCGTCTTGATCAGCAGGTTGACGGTGCCTGCCTTGCCTCCCTCGCCCATCTGCGAGAACACGTCTTCGCCTTTCTGGCTCGCCTGCCTGGCCAGGCGCACGTCGCGGAACTTGCCCTGCCGATACAGCGCGACCTCGCGCGCCTTGCGTTCGCTGTCGACCACGAGCAGCTCGTCGCCAGCGTTGGGCGGGCTCGAAAGCCCTAGCATCTGGACCGGTATCGACGGGCCGGCATCCTGCGTCTCGCGGCCGAGTTCGTCGGACAGTGCTCGCACCCGGCCGAACTGCTCGCCGGCAACCACCGAGTCACCGACCTTCAGCGTGCCGCGCTTGACCAGCACGGTGGCGACCACACCACGACCGCGCTCGACGCTCGCTTCCAGCACGACGCCGACGGCCGGCGCATCGCGCACGGCTTTCAATTCCAGGACTTCCGCCTGCAGCAGGATGGACTCCAGCAGCCGGTCAATACCCTCGCCGGTCTTGGCCGACACGGGGACGAAGATATTCTCACCGCCCCATTCCTCGGCAATGACGCCTTCCTGCGTGAGCTCGGTGCGGACCTTCTCCCGGTCCGCGCCGTGCTTGTCGATCTTGTTGACCGCGACGACGATCGGCACGCCGGCTGCCTTGGCGTGCTGGATGGCCTCGCGCGTCTGCGGCATCACGCCGTCATCGGCGGCCACGACCAGTACGACGATGTCGGTGACCTGCGCGCCACGGGCACGCATCGCTGTGAAAGCCGCGTGGCCCGGTGTGTCGAGGAAAGTGATGACGCCGCGCGGCGTCTCGACGTGGTAGGCGCCGATATGTTGCGTGATCCCGCCCGCCTCGCCGGCCGCGACCTTGGTGCGGCGGATGTAGTCGAGCAACGAGGTCTTGCCGTGGTCCACGTGACCCATGATCGTGACGACCGGCGGTCGCGGCAGCGTCTCTTCGGAGGTCTGCATGCCCGCCTGCAGCTCGTCCTCCACCTGGTCCGCCTTGAGCACCTTGGCGATGTGGCCCATCTCCTCGATGACAAGCACTGCAGTGTCCTGGTCGATCGGCTGATTGATTGTCGCGATGACACCCATGTTGAGCATGGTCTTGATCACTTCATTAGCCTTGACCGCCATGCGCTGCGCCAGTTCGGCCACTGTGATCGTCTCGCCGATGCTGACCTCGCGCTGCATCGGCTGAGTCGGCAGCTCGAAGCCGTGCTTGCGGTCGGTGCCGACCGATACGGCGCGGCGGCGCGATTCCGACCGGGACCGGCCCTTCTTGTGGCGCGCCGACAGGCCGCCCGCAATGTGCAGCTCCTGGCGGCCATAGCGCGGGCTCTTGTCGTCCTCGGCCGACTTGCGGGCCTTTTCCTCGCGCTGGCGCCGCTCCTTCTCGGCCTGCTCGCGCGCACGCTGTTCCACCTCGCGCCGGGTCTGCTCCTCCGCCTGGCGGCGTGTAGCTTCCTCTACCGTGCGTCGCTCGCTCTCCTCGCGTTCGCGGCGCTGCTGCTCGCGTTGCTCCACATCGTGCCGCAGCCGCTGCTCGGATGCCTGGCGCTCGGCATCCTCGGTCTCGCGCTGACGGTCCATCTCCTCCTGCGCCACGCGCGCCTGTTCCTCCAGCACGTCGCGCTTGATGTAGGTGCGCTGGCGGCGGACCTCGACGCTGACGGTGCGCGCCTTGCCCATCGGCGCGGCGACCTTGATCTCGCTCTGCGCCTTGCGGCGCAGCGTGATTTTGCGCGGCGCGCCGCCATCCTCGGCCTTGCCGTGAGACTTGCGCAGGTGCGTCAGAAGCTCGTGCTTGGCGTCTTCGCTGATGCGGTCCTTGGGTCCTTCGACCCTGATGCCGGCCTCCTCGAGCTGCGACAGCAGTTTGTCGACGGTGACCTTCAGGACTTCCGCGAATTGTTCGACCGTGACTTCAGACATCTCTTCCTTCCTCTGTCCCGGCCTCAGGCCTGCCCGGCGTTCTCGAACAAATGGGCGCGGGCCGCCATGATCAACTGCCCGGCACGTTTCGGATCCAGCCCGGGTACCGCCTCGAGTTCGTCGAGGGACTGGTCTGCCAGTTCGTCGCGGGTTCGGATGCCGCGCGCGGCCAACTCGTAGGCGAGCTCCTTGTCCATGCCTTCGATGGCCAGCAGGTCCTCCGCAGGCCCGGATTCATCGAGCTTTTCTTCGCTGGCGATCGCCTGGGTCAGCAACACGTCGCGCGCGCGGTTGCGCAGTTCCTCGACCATCTCCTCATCGAACTCCTCGATGCCAAGCAGCTCGCTGGCCGGCACGTAGGCGACCTCCTCGATCGTCGAGAAGCCCTCCTGGACCAGTACGTTCGCGACGTCCTCGTCGACGTCGAGCAGGCGCTTGAACATCTCGCGCAGCAGACTGGTCTCCTCGTCGCTACGCTCGGTGGCCTGCTGCTCGGACATCACGTTGAGCCGCCAGCCAGTCAATTCGCTGGCCAGGCGCACGTTCTGTCCGCCGCGGCCGATCGCCTGCGACAGGCGGTCCTCGGTCACGGCGATATCCATCGAATGCGTGTCCTCGTCCATCACGATCGAGGTCACTTCGGCCGGCTGCATCGCGTTGATGACGAACTGAGCCTGGTTCTCAACCCACGGGATGATGTCGACGCGTTCGCCCGCGATCTCGTTCGAGACCGCCTGAACGCGCGAGCCGCGCATGCCGACGCAGGCCCCGACCGGGTCGATGCGCGGGTCGAGGCTCTTGACTGCAATCTTGGCACGCGCGCCCGGATCGCGAGCCGCGCCCAGGATCTGGATCAGACCCTGGCCGACCTCGGGCACCTCGAGCTTGAACAGCTCGATCAGGAAATCCGGCGAGGTCCGTGACAGGAACAGCTGCGGCCCGCGCGCCTCCGAGCGCACTTCGCGCAGCAAGGCCTTCAGGCGATCCTGCGGCCGCACGATCTCGCGCGGAATCATGTGCTCGCGCGGCACGAAGCCCTCGGCATTCCCGCCGAGATCGACATAGACGCCGTGACGGTCCACGCGCTTGACGATGCCGGAAACCAGTGTCCCGACGCGATCCTTGTATTCCTCGACGACCTGGGCGCGCTCCGCCTCGCGGACCTTCTGCACGATGACTTGCTTGGCGGTCTGCGCGCCGATGCGGCCGAAGGTCACCGATTCCATCGGCACTTCGACGAAACCGTCGATCACCGCAGCCGGATCGACGTCTATCGCGTCGTCAAACCGCAGTTCGCGCTCGGTGAACTCAAGTTCGGCCGAATCGTCCGCGAAGACTTTCCAGCGCCTGAAGGTCTTGTACTCGCCGGTCTTGCGGTCGATCTCGACGCGCACGTCGATGTCGTCGCCATGCTTGCGTCGGGTCGCCGACGCGAGCGCCGCCTCGAGGGCCTCGAAAATGATTTCGCGCGCGACTCCCTTCTCGTTGGAGACGGCTTCGACGACTTCCAGGATCTGTTTGTTCATGCTTCAACCCACCAGTCGCGCCTTGCTGATTCCTGCCAGCGGAAGCTTCCACTCCCGCCGGTCCACCTCGATCATCACCATGCCGTCCTCGACCGGCCCCAGCCTGCCGCGGAACCGCCGCCGTCCCTCGATCGGCTCCGCCAGCTCGATCCGCGCCTCGCTGCCGGTAAACCGCGCGAAGTGCGCCGCGGTCCTGAGCGGCCGATCGAAGCCTGGTGACGACACCTCGAGCTGGTACTCCCGCTCGATCGGATCCCTTGCATCGAGCAGCTTTCCGATCGCATGGCTCGCCCGTTCGCAATCGTCGAGCTGCACCGCAGCGCCGTCGGTCCGGTCGATGTACACCCTGACCAGCGCACGGGCGCTCGCCGGGCTGAACTCGATCTCGAGCAACTCGTAGCCGAGTCCGGCCACCACCGGCTCCAGCAAGCCAATTAATCTGTTCCTCACTCAGCCTCCGCAGGCCCCGGAAACGAAAAATGGGCACGAGGCCCATTTCTGGCGACCCGATCGCAACAAAAAGGCCCCGCGAGGGGGCCTCTTGATCGACCTTCCAGTTCCGGGGGACCGCGGGCGGGCCTCGCTGCCCTGCCTGCGGTGGCGTCTGCCACGCCCCCGACCGGCGCGCATGATAGCGCAGGGTCCCCGCCGTCTCAACCTGCGACAGAAGACGGGCCGTGAAACCCGTGCGGTAGACTCCGTCCCATGCGCCTTCCCAACGCGTTGACCTCTGTGCACAAGTGGATCGGCGTCTTCGTCGGCATCCAGGTCCTGCTCTGGATCGCGGGCGGCCTGGTCATGAGCGCGTTCCCAATCGAACTGGTCAGAGGCGAAACGCAAGCAGCGGCGATTGAACCGCAGCCCATTGGAGCGGATGAGATCTCGATCGACCTGCGGGCGACGCTCGCGGCGATCGGACCGGTCAGCGCCCTGAAGACCGTGCGCGTGGCGGATCGGCTGCATCTGCAGCTGGAGCGCATCGGCCTGCCGCCACTGCTGGTCGATGTTCGCGACGGACGTGTGATCGATGTCATCGATGAGGCGACCGCACGCGAGGTCGCCGAACGCGATTTCACCGGCGACGGGCAGATCGTTGCGGCCGACCTGATTGTCGAGCGCTCGACGGAGTATCGCGGCACATTGCCGGTCTGGCGGGTCCGGTTCGATGACGCGCGCGAGACGGCAATTTACGTGTCCCCTGCCACGGGCCAGGTTGTCGCACGACGCAATGACATCTGGCGCCTGTACGATTTCTTCTGGATGCTGCACATCATGGACTACAAGGAACGCGTTGACTTCAACCACGCGTTGCTGATCGGCGCCTCCGCGCTCGCGCTCGCGCTC
>CAYZDW010000306.1:0-3043 GCA_964477175.1 uncultured Steroidobacteraceae bacterium
CCTGCAGCACTTCCGCACCGCCGCCCGCGCCGAGCACCAGCACGCGCGGCTGCCCGGGCAGGGGGTAAGGCAGGGCCGAGGTCGTCTCGTCGAGATAGGCGAGCGACTCGCGGCGGCCGTCGATGGCGGTCAATGCGGTCATCGCATCGCCGTCCGTGAACACCGCGAGCTGCGGCGGCGGCTCCGAGGTCGCGGCGAGGCTGCGGCCGGGCGCATGACGAAAAGGAACTGTCTCGTTGCTCACGACCGTCAGCAGGCCATAGGGACTCGAGTACTCGGCTTCGACAGCGGCGCCCATCACCTGCAGCGTGCGCGGCAGTCCTTTGAACTCGGTGATGCGCGGGGCAATCCAGGAAGGCGGAACGAGCAGGGTTGACACGACAGCCAGCGTCGGCAGCGCGAGCCGCGCCAACTTCGGGGCCGGCGGCAGCGCCGCAGCGACGGCGCCCAGCAGGACGGCAGCGCGCAACGCATCGCCCGGCGTCATCAGGAAGAGCAGACCGGTCGCTAGCGCGGCGCCCAGGCCTGCGCCCAGCAGATCGGCGGCGTAGAGCACCGGGATCCGTTCGCGCGCGTGCATGAAGGCGAGGCCGAAGCAGCTGGCGGCAAAGAAGAACGGCAGCGACAGCAGCAGAAAAAGCCCCGTCAGCCAGCCGAACTGGGCGGGTGTCCAGACGAGCTCGAGGCCATTGAACGGCAGTCGTTGCGCCGCCGCCCAGCAGAGCGGAATGGACAGAGCGAACAGAGCCGCACAGGTCGCGTAGACAGCCGTGAACCGGGGCAACAACCGGTGGCCGGCGAGCGCCAGCGCCGTGCCTGCCGCGCCATGGCCCAGGAGCGCGAGGCTGATGATCATCGCGGCGAAGGGATGCCACTGAATGATGGCGAGCAGCCGGAACAGCAGCACCTGGTAGGCGAGCGCTGCGCCCGCCAGCAGGCCGATGGAGAGCGCGAGCAGCGCCGACTCGCGCCGCGTCATCAGCGCTGGCCGGTCAGCGGCACGAAGACGACCGGCAGAACGGAAGTTGTCGTGACCCTTCCCTTCTTGTCTTTCCGGAGCAGGATCAGCTCCTGCGTGTGGAAAGGCGCGCCGACCGGAATGACCATCCGGCCGCCGGTTTTCAACTGCTCCACGAGCGGCGGCGGGATGGAGCTCGCGGCCGCGGTCACGATGATGCCGTCGTAAGGGCCGTGCTCCGGCCAGCCATAGTAGCCATCACCCGTCTTCACCTGAATGTTGTGGTAGCCGAGCTCCCGCAAGCGCGCCTCTGCGCTCTCGGCCAGCGGCGCGATGATCTCGATCGTGTAGACGCGCTCGACGAGTTCCGCGAGCACCGCGGCCTGATAGCCGGAGCCGGTGCCTACTTCCAGCATCACGTGGCCTGGCTGCGCTGCCAGCAGCTCGGTCATGAGCGCCACGATGTAGGGCTGTGAGATCGTCTGGCCATGACCGATGGGCAGCGGCCGGTTGGCGTAGGCGCTGCCGACCGAGCGCGCCGGGACGAAACGGTGCCGCGGCACGGCATCCATCGCGCCCATCACGCGCGCACTGAATCGCGGCCGTCCGGTGGCGTCCGCGGTCCGCGCGGCGTCGCGCTGGATCTCGGCCAACAGCGCCTTGCGCTCACCCGTGTAGCGGGCCTCGTCGGAGGCCGCCATCAGCAGGCAGGCACACGCGAGCAGCCACACGCGCGCCAGCGCGCGTGCTGTGACATGCGGCGAGCGTAACGGCATAGCGTCCTCCATATTGCCACATGGTGCCGGGCTTTCGGATTTGGCGGATCGTTCGGATTCGGGGGATGCCCTGCCGCGCAGGCGAGCGGTTCTACAATCCGCGCAGGCGGCATTCGACGCTCGGATACCCGAGTCCCGGGCATACGAAAATGCCGCGGACTTAGTTTAAGCGGGTGTCAGTGAAAACGGGGCAAGCCCAACCTCTCAGATCACGCCACGCCGCTCCTGGTCGAGCTCGATGGACTCGAACAGCGCGCGGAAGTTACCCTCGCCGAAGCCCTCGTTGCCCTTGCGCTGGATGATCTCGAAGAAGATCGGGCCGATCACGTTTTTCGTGAAGATCTGCAGCAGGATGCCCTCGCTGGCGCTGCCGTCGATCAAAATTCGCCGCCCCTGCATGCGCGCGAGCGATTCCCGGTGGCCCGTGACGCGCGCGTCGACGCCCTCGTAATAGGTATCCGGCGTGTCCTGGAATTCGACGCCGTTGGAGCACAGCGCGTCCACGCTTGAGTAGATGTCGCCGCTGAACAGTGCGATGTGCTGGATGCCCTCGCCGTGGTACTCGCGGATGTACTCCTCGATCTGGCTCTTGTCGTCTTGCGACTCGTTGATCGGGATCCGGATCTTGCCGCAGGGGCTCGTCATCGCACGGCTGAACAGGCCGGTCTTCTTTCCTTCGATGTCGAAGTAGCGGATCTCACGGAAGTTGAACAGCCTTTCGTAGAAGCCCGACCAGCGGTCCATGTTGCCGCGCTGGACGTTGTGCGTCAGGTGATCGATCAGCGTCAGCCCGGTCGCGCGCACCGGATGCGGGTCCTGCACCGGGACGAAGTCCACGTCGTAGATCGTCCGGTCGCCGTAGCGGTCCACCAGGTAGATCAGGCTGCCGCCGATGCCCTCGATGGCGGGAATGCTCAACTCCATCGGGCCCACCTGCGTTTCGACCGGCCTGGCGCCGAGTTCGACCGCGCGGCGGAACGCGAATGCTGCATCCCTGACCCGGAACGCAATCGCGCAGGCCGAAGGGCCGTGCACGCGGGCGAACTGCTGACCAAAACCTTCGGGCTCGGCATTGATGATGAAGTTGATGTCGCCCTGGCGGTGCAGGGTCACATTCTTGCTGCGGTGGCGCGCCACGACTGGAAGGCCCATGCGCGCGAACAATGCCCGCAGCTGTACCGGGTCCGGGGCCGTGTACTCGACGAACTCGAAGCCGTCGGTTCCCATCGGGTTTTCGAACAGGTCGCCCATGATCCGCTCCCGGGTTAGTTACAATTGTAACTATAATCCGCCCGTGACCGGCAGGAAA
>CAYZDW010000307.1:0-6406 GCA_964477175.1 uncultured Steroidobacteraceae bacterium
CGTCGCCTGAATTCCGGGCTTCGCGCGCGCGGCTCCGGGACGCAGCAGTGCTGCACAACGCGCGGCCGCGGCCCGGCCGAACACGATCAGGTCCAGCAGCGAATTGGAGCCCAGGCGATTCGCGCCGTGGACCGACACGCAGGCGGCCTCGCCGATCGCCATCAGGCCCGGCACGACGGCTTCCGGATCCCCGTTCCGGGCCGTCACGACCTCACCGTGAAGATTGCAGGGGATTCCGCCCATGTTGTAGTGCACGGTCGGCAGCACCGGAATCGGCGCGCGGGTCACGTCCACTCCCGCGAAGATCATCGCCGTCTCGGCGATGCCCGGCAGGCGTTTGCGGATCACCTCGGCCCCCACGTGTTCCAGGTGCAGGTAGAGATGGTCGCGTTCGGGTCCGACCCCGCGGCCCTCGCGGATCTCGATCGTCATCGCGCGGCTGACCACGTCGCGCGAAGCCAGATCCCTGGCGTTCGGCGCGTAGCGATCCATGAACCGCTCGCCCTCCGAGTTCCGCAGGATACCGCCCTCGCCCCGCACGCCCTCGGTGATCAGGCAGCCGGCGCCGTAGATGCCGGTCGGGTGAAACTGGACGAATTCCATGTCCTGCAGCGGTAGCCCTGCGCGGAGCGTCATGCCGCCGCCATCGCCGGTGCAGGTGTGCGCCGACGTACAGGAAAAATAGGTCCGGCCGTATCCGCCGGTCGCGAGGATCGTGACCTGCGACAGGAACCGGTGCAGCGTACCGGTCGCCATGTCGAGTGCAAGCACTCCGCGGCACTCGCCCTCCACCATGATCAGGTCGATCGCGAAGTGCTCGATGAAGAACTGCGCGTCGTGCCTCAAGCACTGCTGGTAAAGCGTGTGCAGCATCGCGTGCCCGGTGCGGTCCGCCGCAGCGCAGGTGCGCTGCGCGATGCCCTTGCCGTAGTGCGTCGTCATTCCGCCGAATGGGCGCTGGTAGATGCGCCCGTCCTCGGTTCGCGAGAAGGGCAGGCCGTAGTGCTCGAGTTCAATGATCGCCGCGGGAGCTTCCTTGCACATGAACTCGATCGCGTCCTGATCCCCGAGCCAGTCCGAGCCCTTGATCGTGTCGTAGAAGTGGAATCGCCAATCGTCCTCGCCCATGTTGCCGAGTGCCGCGCTGATGCCGCCCTGCGCGGCCACCGTGTGACTGCGTGTCGGGAACACCTTCGTGATGCAGGCGGTCGACAGCCCCGCCTCCGCGAGGCCCATCGTCGCGCGCAAACCGGCCCCGCCGGCGCCGACGACGATGACGTCAGAAACGTGGTCGACCAGCTCGTAGGCCTTCATGCAGCCTTGCCCAGCGCTAACACCCAGATCGCGTACGTGGCCGCAGCAGCCGCCGCCCAGTGAACGAACCGCGACAGGCGCAGCGTCATGGCCAGCAGCCTGCGGCCGGCGACATAGTCCTCGACGACAACCTGCACGCCGAGCGCCGAATGCCACAGCGCGCACCAGGTGAACAGCAACAGGAGCACGGCCTGCAGCGGCCGGGCGAGCCACGCGCTGACCGTCCCGTATCCCAGGTCCGGCAGCATCAGAAGCGAGTAAAGGAACCAGAAACCGAGCGGCAACAAGGCAATCGCGCCCACACGCTGGCCAAGCCAGTGACGCGTCGCATGCCGGTCCGGCGCGGCGCCAAGCGGATTGCGCGCGCTCATGGGGTACCCGCCAAGTGGCGCCAGGCGAACGCGAGCGTCAGTATCGAGGCCAGTGCCGCAAGCAGCACGATGGCCCAGCCACTCTTCCTGGCGACGGTCTTTTCGAAGCCGAGGTCCGCATCCCAGGCCAGGTGCCGCAGCCCGGCGAACAGGTGATACCAGAAGGCCACGACTGCCGCGGCGAGCACGAGACGCACGGGCAGGCTCGCGAAGAAACGACTCGCCGTCGAGTAGGCTTCCGCGCCGCGCGCAGCGGCGACCAGCCATGCGACCAGCAGCAGGCCGCTGGCGGAAAGTGCGAGGCCGCTCGCACGGTGCAGGATCGACAGCACCATCGTGTACACGGGGCGGTACACCTGCAGGTGCGGAGATAACGGCCGATCGTGGCTCGACAAATCAACCACCTTCAGAAATCGATGCAACGGCCGGCTTTTTCCCAGTCGCCGTAGCGCGTCGGCTCGGGACCCGGCGGACCTCCCAGCTCCCGCGGCGGCGGCGCTCCGCTCTCCTGGGAGGCTTCCGGGTCGCTTTTCGGCATGGCGGCGGGCTGCGCAGGCACGGGATTGTGCATCGCAGGCTATTCTGCCAGAACGTGTTTCGGCTGACCAAGGCCATTTGCCACGACTTCGGCGAGATGCGCTGCGCTACGATGTCGCCGATGCCGCAAGAACGCTGCACTCCGCTGCCGGCATTCTCCGTCGTCGCGGTCACGGGTCGCGATGCGCGTTCCTACCTGCAGGGACAGCTCACGAATGACCTGCTGGGCCTGGATCGTCATCCGGGGCTCCTGAGCGCGGCCTGCAATCGTGAAGGCCGCGTTCTCGAGACGCTGCGGCTCGCGGCGACGGGCGAGGCCGTGTCGATCATCGTGCGGCGTGCGCTGGTGCCCGCGCTGCTCACGCGGCTCGCGAAGTACGTGCTGCGCGCGCAGGTCTCCTTCCAAAACCTGAGCGACACACAGGTGGTCGCCGGACTGCTGGACGCGCAACCGGATCCGTCCTGGTCGATGACGGCGGCCGCCGCGGCAGGACTCACGATGATGGTCACGGGCCCTCGCAGGATCCTGCTCGCGGGCTCCCCTGCGGCGCTTGATTCGGCACTAGCCGACGTGGACCGGACCGATCCCGGGGACTGGGAACGCCGCTGCATCGAGGACGGCGAACCGACCGTCCATCCCGAGACGGCGGGCCACTGGATCCCGCAAATGCTCAATCTCGACCTGCTGGGCGCGGTCAGCTTCTCGAAGGGCTGCTACACGGGCCAGGAAATCGTCGCAAGGACCCAGCACCTGGGGCGCATCAAGCGTCGGATGCTGCGCTACACCGGCCCCGTGGGCACGACTTATCGGCCTGCGCAAACGCTCTACGGCGGCGAGTCCACAGCCGCGCATGTCGTCGCCGCCAGCGACGGTCCCGGCGGACCGGAGTTGCTGGCCGTGGTCGAGCTGCGATTCTGCGGCGATCTGCTGGGCGCAAAACCTGGCGGCACTGAACTCGTGCCCGCCGAGCTTCCCTACCTGATTCCGGCGCCCGGGCCCGAGGTGGACGCCTGAGCGCGGCGACTAGTCGGCATCTGCCTGCTGGCGCAGCTGCGGGAACAACAGGACGTCGCGAATGCTCGGGGAGTCGGTCAGCAGCATGACGAGACGGTCGACCCCGACACCGAGACCCGCGGCCGGCGGCAGCCCGTACTCCAGCGCGCGGATGTAGTCGGCGTCGAAGAACATCGCCTCCTCGTCGCCCGCTTTCTTGCGCGCGGCCTGCTCGCGGAAGCGCTCGGCCTGGTCTTCGGGATCGTTGAGCTCGGAAAAGCCGTTGGCGAGTTCGCGGCCGTCGACGAAAAACTCGAAGCGGTCGGTTACGAACGGGTCATCGTCGCGCCGGCGCGCGAGCGGCGACACTTCCGCCGGATACGAGTGTACGAAGGTCGGCTGCTCGAGCCGGTGCTCACAGGTCTTCTCGAACAGCTCGATCTGCAGCTTCCCGGCGCCGTCCTGCTTGGCGGCCGCGACGCCATGCGCGGCGCAGGCCTCCCCCAGGTAAGCCGCATCGCGCAGCCGCGCACGGTCGAGTCCCGGATTGTTCGCCAGGATCGCCTGCTCGACCGAGAGTCGCGCAAATGGCGCGCCGAAATTCAGGCTGCGACCCTGGTAGCGGATCACGCGCGTGCCAACGACGGCATCGGCGAGACCCTGCATCAGCCTTTCGACCAGGGCCATGAAGTCCTCGCAATCGGCATAGGCCTGGTACAACTCCAGCATCGTGAACTCGGGGTTGTGCTGCGTCGACAGGCCTTCGTTGCGGAAATTGCGGTTGATCTCGTATACACGCTCGAAACCGCCGACCACCAGTCGCTTCAGGTAGAGCTCCGGCGCGATGCGCAGGTACATGTCCTGGTCGAGCGCGTTGTGACGGGTCACGAACGGCTTCGCCACCGCACCGCCCGGGATCGGCTGCATCATCGGCGTCTCGACTTCGAGGAAGTCCAGGGCGTCGAGAAAGTCACGCAGGAATCGCACGATGCGCGTACGCGTCCTGAAGGTCTCGCGCGCCGTCTCGTTGACGATCAGGTCGACGTAGCGTTGCCGGTAGCGTGTTTCAGTGTCCGCCAGACCGTGCCACTTGTCGGGCAGCGGCCGCAGCGATTTGACCAGCATGCGTACGGACCCGGCGCGCACTGTCAGCTCGCCGGCGCGCGTGCGCATGAGGACACCCTGCGCGCCGACGATGTCACCGACGTCCCAGCCTTTGAACTCTTCGTAGGACGTTCCAAGCCCATCGGCCTGCAGGTAGATCTGGATCTGCCCACTGCCGTCCTGCAGCTTGGCGAATGAGGCCTTGCCCATGACGCGCTTGAACATCATCCGGCCGGCGACGTGCACGCGAACCGGATTCGAAGCCAGCCAGTCGTCGCTGCGGTCGCCGTAGGTCGTGTGCAGGTCGCGTGCCAACGCGTCGCGCCGGAAGTCGTTTGGATAAGCGACGCCCGTCGTACGCAGCCGCGCAAGCTTGGCGCGCCGTTCCGCGATCAGCGCATTCTCGTCCAGTCTTGCAGGTGTCTCTTCCATCGCCGCTCCCAGGCACCTAAAGCCCCTGCTTGAGGCTCGCTTCCATGAACGGGTCGAGGTCGCCGTCCAGCACGGCCGTCGTGTTGCCCGTTTCGTGGCCCGTGCGCAGGTCTTTGATGCGCGACTGATCGAGCACGTAGGAACGGATCTGATGACCCCAGCCGACGTCGGTCTTCTGATCCTCCAGCACGCGGGCCGCGGCATTGCGCTTGTTGACCTCCAGTTCGTAGAGCTTGGCCTTCAGCATCTTGGTCGCGGTCGCGCGGTTCTTGTGCTGGCTGCGCTCGCCCTGGCAGGCCACGACGATGCCGGTCGGAAGGTGGCGCAGGCGTACGGCGGAATCGGTCTTGTTGACGTGCTGGCCGCCCGCGCCGCTCGCGCGGTAGGTATCCATCTCGACGTCGGCCGGGTTGATCTCGATGTTGATGTCGTCGTCCACGACCGGCGACACGAATACCGAGGCGAAGGACGTATGGCGCCGGTTGCCAGAGTCGAATGGCGACTTGCGCACCAATCGGTGCACGCCGGTCTCGGTGCGCAGCCACCCATATGCATGGGGACCATCGACCTGGATCGACACGCTCTTGATCCCGGCGACTTCACCCGGGCTCTGGTCGATCACCTCGGTCCGGAAGCCCCGCCTGTCGGCCCAGCGCAGGTACATCCGCAGCAGCATCTGCGCCCAGTCCTGCGCCTCGGTACCGCCGGCCCCGGCCTGGATATCCAGGAACGCGCTGTGCGCGTCCATTGCACCGGGGAACATGCGCATCAGCTCGAGCTGCCTGACGCGCTGTTCGAGCTGGCGGGTGTCGCGATCGACCTCGGCGAAGCCGGCTTCGTCCCGCTCGGCCTCGACGAGTTCCAGCAGTTCCGCCGTCTCGGTCAGACCGCGCCCGATCTGGTCCAGCTCGCCGATCGTGGAACCGAGCCTGGCGCGCTCGCGGCCGAATTCCTGGGCCCGCTCCGGCGTATTCCAGATCGCCGGATTGCCGAGCTCGCGATCGAGCTCTTCGAGTCGCTCGCGCTTGCGGTCGTACTCAAAGATACCCCCTCAGCGCGCCGAGGCGCTGGCGGAGATCGTCGATCGAGCGGTAGGTGGCGGCGGTTTCCATGCGAGTCGAATATTAGCAGACGGTCATTCGCAGGTTTGCAGGTATTCCGCCAGCATTTCCGCTCGTGCGGTGCCGCCGTAGCTGGTGGACTGCAACCGGTATGCGAGCCGGATCCGCGCGCCTGCGGCCGGCCGCTCAAAGCCGCCATCGTCGAAATGGCCGAAGGCAATTGCCTCGACCGGCTGGGATGCCGGCTGCGGACGCAGCCAGAGCTTCAGGTGCCGGTCGGCGAGTACGCGGGACTCGACGACATCGAACTCGCCGTCGAACAGCGGCTCCGGAAACGACTGGCCCCAGGGCCCACCCGCCTCCAGCGCCAGCGCCGTCTCGAGCGAAAGCTCACCGGCCGCGAGTTCGCCGTCGGTTTCGAGCACTCCCAGCATCTGTTCGCGCGTGAGGCGGCGGCCGACTTCCTCGGCGAACGCTTCCGCGAATTTCTGCAGCCGGCCGTCGCGAAGCGTCAGCCCCGCGGCCATCGCATGGCCGCCAAACCGGTCGATCAGTCCTGGATGCCGCGTGTCGATGGCCTCGAGCACGTCGCG
>CAYZDW010000308.1:0-3980 GCA_964477175.1 uncultured Steroidobacteraceae bacterium
TCCTGCGTCGAAGCGACCAGCTCGTTCTTGGTCTGCCGGCAGAACGCCTGGAAGTCGGCGACAGCGCCGGGATCCGTTGCGTGGATTTCGAGCAGCCCGCCTAGCGGGACACCCAGCAAGGCCTTCTTGGCCTTGAGGATCGGCAGGGGGCAATTCAGGCCCTTCGCGTCAAGCAGCGCGTTGGACATTTGTATGTTCCGTTCCCAGGTTGCAAGATCGGACCGGCGCTTCGTTGGTTCCACCCCGCGCCCGCCGCGCATGCATATTAGAGGGCTTTCATATTAGAGAAGTCTGATACTATAACCCGGTCCCTGTCAAGAATGGCCGCGCACCGTCACGGGATGGTGCGAACGCTGCCAACAGGGGCCGAGTCGCCGCTAAACGAAAGGGATGGCGTGCAACAGACGCGCGGTAACGTGATACGAGAAACGGTGCGGCGGTGATCAGGTCAAGGACGGCTGTCGCAATCCGGGACCGGCCTGGACCGGTATTCATCGGACACGAGATCTACCGGCAGGCTGCCTTTGGAACCGCTCACCCGCTGGCCATTGCGCGGGTCGAGTCGGTCATGGATCTGTGCCGGGCGCTCGGGTGGTTTGTCGACGGGGAGTTCCGGGTCAGTCCGCGTGCGTCCGACGCGCAGCTCACGTGGTTTCACTCGCCGGTCTTTGTGAGCTCCCTGCGCCGTGCCGCGGAGACCGGGCGGGTCGACGTCGAGACTCGGCGCCGTCATGCCATTGGAACGATGGAAAATCCGCTATTTACTGGGGTCTTCGAACGTGCCGCCACGAGCGTCGGCGGGTCGATCCGCGCGGGCGAGTTGGCTCTCGAGGGCCGAATCGCATTTCATCCGGCGGGCGGAACGCATCACGGCCGTCCTGATCGCGCGAGCGGCTTCTGCTATTTCAACGATCCGGTATTCGCGATCCTGGCCCTCCTCCGAGGCGGCGCGGAACGCGTGCTATACGTCGACCTCGACGCTCATCATGGCGATGGCGTGCAGGATGCGTTCGAGAAAGATCCGCGCGTGCGCACGATCTCGATCCACGAGCGAGGACGCTGGCCGCATAGCGGCGACGTATCGGACACGGGCCGGGGAAGAGCCTGCAATCTCCCTGTTCCGGCGAGACTGAATGACACCGAGCTGGGTACCCTGCTCGATCAAGTCGTGCTGCCGCTGGGCCGTCGCGTCGCGCCCGATGCCCTGGTGATCACGTGCGGAGCCGACGCGCTTGATGGCGACCCGCTCTCGACCATGGCGTTGTCGAACGTCGCGCTCTGGTCCGCGGTCGAGCGCATCGTGGCGCTGGCGCCGGCGATCGTGGTGCTGGGTGGAGGCGGTTACAATCCGTGGACGGTCGCGCGCTACTGGACCGGGCTCTGGGGGCGATTGTCGGGTCGCGACATTCCCACGACGCTGCCGCGTGAAGCGCGAGAAATCCTGCTCCGACTCCGATGCGATCTCATCGACGAAGAGGATATGCGCGCGGAATGGCTCACCACGCTCGCGGACCAACCGCATCATGGAGCCGTGCGGGATGAGATCGGCATCCTCCTCGATCGGGCCCTGGCATCCGTAGATGAGATGCTCTGGCAACCGCAGGTCGCCGGGGCGGCTTCCCGCCACGCCGCCGCCGCGATCGCTTCGCCGGCAAGCGGCGGCTAAGCGGGCATTTGGCATAATGTCATGCTACAGCAGTGTGCAAACCACAGGGCCCGGCGAGCGGATGGACATCACCATGAACTGGATCGATCGATTAGCCGCCATTGAGGAACTGGAGGACGCCGGATTCGATGCCGGCCTCATCGCCGAGTACGAGCGCGAGGCGCGCTCCATCGTCGGTCGCGAGATCCGGTTCTCGACCCCCACTTTCAAGTCGTATTCGAGCTGCGAGCTCTCCGGCTGCGGCAAGAACAGCTTTCCTGCGTTCTCCGTTACGGCGGCCGGCTGCGCGCTCATGTGCGACCACTGTCAGGCGAAGATCCTCGAGCCGATGATCCCGGCCACCAGCCCCGAAATGCTGGATCGCAAGGTCCGCGAGATGATCGAGCGGCAGGATCTCCGGGGTTTCCTGCTGTCCGGGGGTTCCAATCGGCGCAACGAGATTCGCTACGAGCGTTACTACCCTGTCATCGAGAAGCTCAAGTGCGATTTCCCGTACCTCAAGCTCGCGATCCACTCGGCCCTGCTCGACGAACAGCGCGCAAAAACCATGGAAGCTGCGGGCGTCGACACGGCCATGATGGATGTCATCGGGGCGCACGACACGATCGCCGAGGTCTATCACCTCGATCGCCCTGTCGAGGACTTTGAAGCGACGCTCGCGGCCCTCTGCACGACGTCCATGGAGGTCGTTCCGCACATCGTGATCGGGCTGCATTACGGGCACATCCTCGGCGAGCCGAACGCGCTCGACATCGTGAGCCGGCACCGCATCCACTCCCTGGTGCTGGTCGTCGTGATGCCGTTCTATGCGCGGACGGGCACCTTCAAGACGCCGGAAACCAGGGACGTCGGTCGAGTCTTTCTCGAGGCGAGAAGACGGATTCCCGACCGACAAGTGCTCCTCGGGTGCGCGCGTCCGCCCGGGATGCATCGGCGAGTGACCGACGCCTATGCGGTCATGGCCGGTCTTGACGGCATCGCCTTTCCGGCCGAGGGCACGCTGGCGGTTGCGAACGCGATCGGCCGGCCGGCGGTCCAGGAGCATGCCTGTTGCTCGATCAAGACCGGGCAAACGATCAAGCTCCACAGTCGCGCGTCGTTTGCGGTGTGATGACAAGCGGACAAATCGACGTTCTAGTCGTCGGCCTCGGTCCGGCCGGCTCCAGCGCCGCCCTGGAGGCGGCGCGGCGCGGCTGCACGGTCCTCGCGGTCGATCGCAAGCACGAGCCGGGCAGGCCGGTCCAATGCGCGGAGTTCGTGCCGGCGATGATCGGCGTCGAGACCCGGAAACTCGCCGCTTCGGTGCGCCAGCCCATCCGGGCGATGATCACCTTCATCGAAAACGGCGCGCCGGACGTCAAAGAAGATTTCCCCGGCTATATGCTCGATCGCGCGGCATTTGACGCGGCGCTCGTCGCGACCGCCGAGCAAGCGGGCGCGCGAAGCCGGTTCGGGGCGGGCGTCCGCTCGATCACGCGCGACGGGCGCCTGGAATTTGCCGACGGCCGTTGCGCCGCGGCGTCGGTCCTCGTCGGTGCGGACGGCCCTCGCTCCCTCGTCGGACGCCGGATCGGTCAGCTGAACTTGCACCTGGTCGAGACGCGACAAATCACGGTTCCGCTGCGACGGCGCCACGAGGCCACTGATATTTTTCTGTCAGCCGATATCCCTGGCGGATACGGCTGGCTCTTCCCCAAGGGCGACGTCGCACATGTGGGCGCGGGTGTCGATCCCGCTCACAAATCGCGGCTCAAGGAAATCGTCGCCGGCTTGCATGCAACCCTGTTCGAAAGCGGGCGGGTCGGTACTGAAATCCTCGGCCTCACGGGCGGTGCGATTCCGGCCGGCGGCATGCTGAAGCCGTGGGGAACGCTTGGCGACACGCTCGCGTTGCTCGCAGGCGATGCGGCCGGACTGACCAACCCCGTGACAGGGGCCGGTATCGCCGCTGCGGTTTATTCAGGCAAGCTCGCCGGCCAAGCGGCGGCGGCGTGGGTCGCGGGCGATCGCGAGGCCGGCGCAGGCTTCGAGGAAGAGCTTAAGAACCTATTCCAGTCGGCGCTTGCTCGGGCGGTGGAACGGAGGCGGGAGCTGGCCGCGTTCTTTCGCAGCGGCGCGCTGCCTGACCGAGCGGCGTTGCGCCGCGGCTGGATTGCCTACCCGGAGTATTGGGCGGCTTGACGGGTGTCCGAGAAGGAGATCGACAATGAGTTGCTACCGACCCGAACCTGCATCCGTGGCAAACACGGCGCAAGCAGAACAGGACTACAACCCGCTTGCGCTCATGCAGCCGCGGGCGCCGGCCGCAACCCCC
>CAYZDW010000309.1:0-2543 GCA_964477175.1 uncultured Steroidobacteraceae bacterium
GAGGTGCTGCGGGCCGGCAGCTGGGACACGCATGCGCGCGGCGACGAGATCGTGCGAGCCGGCGGCATCGACGATCGTTTTTACGTCATCGTCTCGGGGCGCTGCTCGGTCGAGCGCGAGGGCCTCAAGGTCGGCCGTCTCGAGGCCGGCGACTGCTTCGGCGAGACGAGCTACCTGCGCGGCGCCAAGCGCCAGGCTGCAGTGGTGGCCGACGAGGAAGTCACGATCCTGAGAGTCAGTGCGACGCTGCTCGAGCAGGCCTCATCGGCTTGCCAGCTGCGCTTCAACAAGGTGTTCCTGAGGACTCTGATCTCGCGCCTGCAGAATGGCGAGACTCGGGTCACGAGCTGAGCAGCGACCCCGGTGCGGGGCCGAACCGCGCTAGCCGCCGCGCTGATCCTTGTCGCGTTCGATCCGCGCATACGCCGAATGGTTGTGGATCGACTCGAAGTTCTCCGCCTCGATCACATAGGAGCGAATGCGGCCGTCCGCGTTTAGGCGCATTGCGACGTCGCGGACGATGTCCTCGACGAACTTCGGGTTGTCGTAGGCGCGTTCCGTCACGTACTTCTCGTCGGGCCTCTTGAGGATGTCGTAGAGCTCGCAGCTCGCCTCCTGCTCCGCGATGTCGATCAGCTCCTCGATCCACACGTGTTCCGAGATGCGCGCGGCGATCGTCACGTGCGAACGCTGGTTGTGCGCGCCGTAGTCGGATATGCGCTTCGAGCAGGGACACAAGCTGGTGACCGGCACGACGACCTTGAGCCAGGTTTCGGTGCGGCCGTTCTTCAGCTCGCCGGCCAGCGTCGCGCGATAGTCGAGCAGGCTCTCGACTCCCGACACGGGCGCCTTCTTCATGACGAAGTACGGAAACGTCATCTCGATGTGGCCTGCGTCGGAGTCCAGGCGCGCGGTCATCTGCGCGAGCATCTCGCCGAATGACTCGACCGAGATCTCACGCTCGTGCTCGTTGAGGATCTCGACGAAACGCGACATGTGCGTGCCCTTGAAGTTATGGGGCAGGGCCACGTACATGTTGAAGCTCGCGATTGTGTGCTGTTCCCCGCTCGAACGGTCCTTGACACGGACCGGGTGGTAAATGTCCTTGATACCGACCCGGTTGATCGGGATGCGGCGCGTGTCCGCGCGGCTCTGCACGTCGTCGATGACCGCGGTGACCGCGGATGTCGCCGTCTTCGCATTCATGATTGGTTTCCGTCCCGGGCAGGACCCGCCCCGTCGGCCAGCTCGCAAATCATACCATATCGGTCCTGATTAACCGGCGGGCAGCGCGCGCGGCATGCCGGGCCTGCGCCAGAAACGGTCGATCGCCACCCGGATCGACGCGCCGTCGAGGCCCGCCGCAACGAGGTTGTCCTCGCGCGAGCCGTGTTCGACGAAACCGTCGGCAACGCCGAGCTGCAGCACCGGAATGCGACACTCGATCCGCTGCAGGAATTCCAGCACCGCCGAGCCGGCCCCGCCGGACACGACATTCTCCTCGAGCGTGACGATGGCCCGGTGGTCCGCGGCAATGGCTGCGATCAGATCCTCGTCCAGCGGCTTCACGAATCGCATGTTGACGAGTGTCGCATCGAGGCCGTCGGCCGCGGTGGCCGCCGGCGCCACCATCGTGCCGAACGCGAGCAGTGCCAGGCCGCTGCCGCCACGGCGCCGCATTTCGGCGCGCCCGAATGGTAGCGCATGCAACGCGCGTTCCACGGCCACGCCGGGTCCGCGGCCGCGCGGATAGCGCACCGCAGCCGGCTGGTCCAGCATGACCGCCGTGTACAGCATCTGCCGGCATTCGTTTTCGTCGGCGGGCGCCATCACGGCAAGATTCGGTATGCAACGCAGGTAGGAGAGATCGAATACGCCCTGGTGGGTCGCTCCGTCGCCTCCGACCAGGCCCGCGCGGTCGATCGCGAACACGACCGGCAGTCGCTGCAGCGCCACGTCGTGGATCAGCTGGTCATACGCACGCTGCAGGAAGGTCGAGTAGATCGCGACCACTGGCCGCAGCCCGTCGCAGGCGAGGCCGGCGGCCAGCGTGACGGCGTGCTGCTCGGCGATCGCGACGTCGAAGTAACGCTCCGGAAAGCGCTTCTCGAACTCGACCATGCCGGATCCTTCGCGCATGGCCGGCGTGATGCCGACGATGCGCGGATCCTGTTCCGCGATATCGCAGAGCCACTGGCCGAAGACCTGCGAATAGGTCGGCCCGCCGGCCTGCTCCTTGAATAGCGTGCCGCTGGCCGGATCGTACGGACCGGGACCGTGCCACTTGATCGGGTCGGCTTCGGCCGGGGCATAGCCCTTGCCCTTCTGGGTCACGACATGCAGGAACTGCGGCCCGGGCAGCAACCGCATGTTGCCGAGCGTCGCGACCAGGGTGTCGACATCGTGCCCGTCGACCGGGCCAATGTAGTTGAACCCCAACTCCTCGAACAACGTGCTGGGCAGCACAATCCCCTTTGCGTGCACCTCGGAACGCCGCGCCAGCTCCCAGGCAGCCGGCATCGACCGCAACACCTTCTTCGAAC
>CAYZDW010000310.1:0-4805 GCA_964477175.1 uncultured Steroidobacteraceae bacterium
ACATCCGCGTGGCATACTCCGCGCAGGATTCCCCGGCGGTGCGTTGGTAGCAATCGGGCGATTTAACCGTGATCGCCTTGAGCAACAGCGGCTCGTAGGTTTTCTTATAGAGCGCGACATCGCTCACCGCCAGCGCCCCCAGCGTCTCGCCGTGGTAGCTGTTGCCGAGACAAATGAAGCGCGTGCGTTTCTTCTGGCCGAGGTTTTGCCAGTAGTGGAAGCTCATCTTGATGGCGACCTCGACGGCCGCCGAGCCATTGTCCGCGTAGAAGCAGCGTGTGAGTCCCGCAGGCAGGATGCGGACCAGGCGTTCCGAGAGTTCCAGCACCGGCTCATGCGTGAATCCAGCGAGCATGACGTGCTCGAGCCGCTCCAGCTGCTCGCGCACCGCGGTGTTGATGCGCGGATTCGCGTGGCCGAACAGGTTGACCCACCAGGAACTGATGCCGTCGAGATAACGGCGCCCGTCGAAGTCGTAGAGCCAAACCCCCGAGCCGCGCGCGATCGGGATCATCGGCAGGCGCTCGTGATCCTTCATCTGCGTGCAGGGATGCCAGACGACCGCGAGGTCACGGGCGGCGATGGAGGAGTTGGGGGAGGGCGTGTTCATCCTGGAAGGTCTAGCTGCAGCACTTTGGGCGCATCGCCAAATGGTATCAGCGCCATGCGCGAGAATATCGGATGGCTGTAAGCTGTCAGGATGCGCACCCCGGAATCGGTACCTGCCGATTCGTTTAGCATCGTTTCTCCGGTCGGCTGGCTGTCCGGCGTCCGCCGGCTGTCGTCGCCGAATTGCGATCCACGCCCTCCCGGCAGCGAGCCCTCGCTGATCGTCCTCCACGGCATCAGCCTGCCGCCCGGCCGCTACGGCGGGCCGTGGATCGACCGCTTGTTCACGAACACGCTGCCTGCGGAGGCTGATCCCTACTTCGCCACGATCCAGTCGCACCGAGTCTCATCTCACGTGCTGATCGCGCGCGATGGCGCGATGACCCAGTATGTCCCCTTCAATATGCGGGCCTGGCATGCGGGCGCTTCGAACTGGCGCGGGCGGGAAGCCTGCAATGATTTCTCGATCGGAATCGAGCTGGAAGGCACCGACGATCACCCCTATGACGACCGTCAGTACCCGGTGCTGACGGCGCTGATCGCGGCCCTGCAGCGGGCCTACCCGACGCTGGCGTCCGGCGCGATCGCGGGGCACAGCGATATCGCGCCGGGGCGCAAGACAGATCCGGGTCCCGCTTTCGACTGGGGCCGTCTGCAACGGGAGTTGCTTGCCGCCGGCGGCCGCCTGCAACGCGAGGCCGTGTCATGACCCTGATCGCGGTGCTGCTTGCCCTCCTGCTCGAGCGCGCGCTCCTGCATGCGCTGCACCTGCGCGAGGCGGGCTGGGTGAGTGGCTACTACCGCTGGTTGCGCGGTCGCATCGAGGGATTCGGCGCCGGCGCGCAGACGGCCGGCTGCGTGATCGGCCTGCTGCTCCTGGTATTGCCGGTCGCATTGGCCGCGATTTTGCTGGATCAATGGCTGCCGCCCATGACCTGGGTCGTGTTCGCGGCGCTGGTGCTGGTGTTCTCGCTGGGCCCGCGCGATCTCGACGAGGAACTCGAGGACTACATCGCGGCCGAATCGGCCGGCGACACCGATCACGCGCGGACGGCCGCGGCCGTCATCATCGAGCACGACGCGGCGCAGCGCGTCGAAGCGCGCGCGGAGAGCGTCGAGGAGGCAGCCTTCGTTCAGGCCAACAATCGAGTATTCGGCGTGCTGTTCTGGTTCGTCGTGCTGGGACCGACAGCGTTAGGCCCCGTGGCGGCCTGGCTTTTTCGCGCGAGTGACCTGCTGCGCCGTGCCGCGATCGCGGATCCCGCCGCACTGCCGGCAGTCGCCGCCTGCTTTGAACGCATTCATTTCCTGCTCGCCTGGCTGCCCGCGCGTCTGGTGGCGTTGAGTTTCGCGCTGGCTGGGAGCTTCGAGGAAGCGCGCCGCGAGATGGGCCGCGGCGTCCGTGCGGTCGGGCGCTTGCTGGAGCGCAACGACCTGCTGCTCGTGCTGGCCGGCCGCGGCGCGCTGGCCAAGGTCGAGACAACGGATGCCACGGCCGCGGCCCCGGCGCGGGCTGCACTGCGGTTGATCCGGCGCGCGCTCCTGATCTGGCTGACGGTCATCGCGCTCCTGTCTCTCGGCGCATGGGTTGCGTAACGGTTTGCATTCAATCAGACTGGTCTGTAGACTAGTCGTATGAAAATCGCAGACAAGACTGAAATTGGTGCCTACGAGGCCAAGACCCGGCTGCCAGAGCTGCTGCGCCAGGTAAAGGCAGGTCGGCGCTACACGATTACGAACCGGGGGGAAGCCGTCGCCGATCTGGTGCCTAGCGAAGCCGGACGGACAAGGGATCACAAGGCCGTGATCGAGAGATTCCAAGCCTTTCTGGCCAAGAATCCGGTTCGCGGTCGTGTCAATCTGCGGGAGCTCATCGAAGAAGGTCGCGAGTGACTTTCGTACTTGACGCCTCTGCGGCACTGACGTGGCTGCTGTCCGATGCCAGAGCGACGAATCGCGAATACGCTGCCCGGCTGCTCGAAGCTCTCAAGCATGGGACCGTCGCAGTGGTGCCGGTGACATGGGCGCTCGAAATCGCCAATGTCCTGGCGCGCGGCGAGGCCAAGGGCGTCGTCTCGGAAGCGCAGAGTGGGGCGTTCCTTGAGATGCTGTCCGGCGCGCCGATCCATGCGGATGCGGCGACATTTCCGCAGGCCCTGACGGATACGCTGAGTCTGGCGCGGCGTCATCGCCTGTCATCCTATGACGCCTCGTATCTGGAACTTGCTCTGCGTGCCGGCCTCCCACTGGCGACCCTGGACCAAAACTTGAACAAGGCGGCGCGCAAGGCCGGGGTCAAGCGATTCAAGCCGCAATAGAAGTGCAGCTCCGGAATGCGTTGATCCATGTCTTGCTCGCGGCCTGCCTCGCGGCCTGCACAGCGAAGACGCCGGTGCCGAAGGGCGAGCGCATCATCAGCGTCGCGCCAAACTTGACGGAGCTCCTGTTCGCCGCGGGCGCCGCCGTGCAGGTCGTCGCCGTCAGCGAGTACAGCGACCATCCCGAGGCTGCCAAGGCACTACCGAGAATCGGCGACGCCTTCCGCCTTGATTACGAACGCATCGTCGCGCTCGCGCCGACGGTCGCCGTGATCTGGGAATCCGGCACGCCGCCCGAGGTCGCGCAGCGCCTTGAGGGGCTCGGCATCCGCGTCGTCGGCATTCCGACGCTTCGGCTGGACGACATTGCCGTCGGACTGGAAACGCTCGGCGAGCTGGCCGGTACGGAGGAAGTCGCCGCGGCGGCGGCGGCCGGATTTCGCGCTGAGATCGCGAGACTCAGGGCCGAGTACCGCGAGCGCCCGAAGCTGCGGGTGTTCGTGCAGATCGACGATGCGCCGCTCTTCACGGTCGGTGGCAGCCACCTGATCAGCGAGATCGTCGAGTTGTGCGGCGGCAGCAATGTCTTCGCGGACGCGGCTACGCTCGCGCTGCCGGTGGATCTCGAATCAGTGCTGGTGCGTGCGCCACAGGTGATCCTGTCCACCGACGACGGCGATCCGGTCGAGTACTGGGCGCGATTCGACGGGCTCGCGGCGGTTGCGAACGGCAGCGTCTACCGCGCGCCCGCGGACCTGCTGGCCCGGCCGAGCCCGCGCATCAGCGCCGGTGCTGCGGAGGTCTGTGCACTGCTCGATGACGCGCGCCGTCGCGGCGGCCTCGAACCCGGTTCCTAGAACACCAGTGGCGGTCAGCGCCGCTCGTGCTTCCAGAGCACCTCGCTGCCGGATTCCTGCCGCGCCAGCACGCGCGCGATGACGAACAGGAGGTCGGAAAGCCGGTTCAGGTATTGCAACGGTTCGGCGGCAACCGTCTGCGAACGCGCGAGCGTCCAGCAACGCCGTTCCGCGCGGCGGCAGATGGTGCGCGCGACATGGCAGGCGGCGGCTGCGGCGCCGCCTCCCGGCAGGATAAATTCCTTGAGCGGCGGCAGTCGTTCATTGAACGCATCGAGTGCCTGCTCCAGGCGCAACACTTGCGGGGCCTGGATTGCGCGGTGGCCAGGAATGCAAAGCTCGCCGCCCAGGTCGAAGAGTTCGTGCTGGATGGTCGTCAGGATATCGCGCACGTCGGCCGGCAAGCCGGGTACGGCGAGCACGACGCCGATGGCGCTGTTGCATTCGTCCACGCTGCCATAAGCCTCGACGCGTGGATCGTCCTTGGGTACGCGGCTGCCGTCGCCGAGGCCGGTCGTGCCGTCATCCCCCGTGCGCGTGTAGATCTTCGACAGCCGGTTGCCCATCGGAACTCCTCACCGGAATTCGTGCCGGACGGCGACGAACAGGCTGCGGCCCATGGTATTGAAGCCGCGCGCGAGTTCGTAGTCCTCATCCAGCAGATTCTCCATTCGCGCGAGCAATGTCCAGCGCTCGTTGATCGCCACCTTGGCCGAGAGGTTGGCAAGCCAGTAGGCCGGCATCGTAACCGCGGTGGGGAAGCCAAAGTCCTCGCGGTCCCCGGCATAGAGCAGGTCCACGGCAATGTCGTGGGTGCCGAAGCGGCGCATCAGGCCAAACGTGACGTTTTGCTGCGCTCGCCGCAGCAAGCGCGCGTCCGTGATCCGGTCGCGCGGGTCCTGCAGTGTCGCCGAGGCGCGCGCCGCCCAGCGCTCGCCGTCGTAATGCCACGCAGCTTCGAGGCCGTCGATGCGCGCTCGCTCGACATTTCGGTTCTCGCCCTCAAAGGTCTCGAAATCGA
>CAYZDW010000311.1:0-3145 GCA_964477175.1 uncultured Steroidobacteraceae bacterium
GCATCTCGCGAGTCTCGGCAGCCGGAATCTGGCGCGCACTGGGTTCGAGTCGCGGCTGGCCGGACTGGTCGACGCTGACACCCGCCTGTGGCGCGAATAAGACACGGAATTGCATGCGGGGACGCGCTGCGTCACAATCCGCGCGGTTTCCGCTACAGCGACGGGAAGGAATGGCAAAGGAAGAAGCAATTCAGATGGAGGGTGAGGTCGTCGAGACCCTGCCCAACACGACCTTCCGCGTCCGGCTGAAGAACGACCACATCGTGACCGCCCACATCTCGGGCAAGATGCGCAAGCACTACATACGGATCCTGACGGGCGACACCGTCACCGTCGAACTGACGCCTTACGACCTTTCGAAGGGCCGCATCATCTATCGCGCGCGCTGAAGCGCGCTCAGTCCTGTCCCAGCAACTCGGGCGCGCGCGCCGGCCGGCAGTCGAGCGCGAGGCCCGCTCCGTCCGCAGCGAGTGAAACCCTGACGGTGCCACCGCCGGTCAGGCGGCCGAACAGGAGTTCTTCGGCCAGCGGTCGCTTGACGTGCTCCTGCAACACGCGCGCCATCGGCCGCGCGCCCATCTTCGGGTCGTAGCCACTGCGTGCGATCCAACGGCGCGCATCGTCATCCACGGACAGCGCGACCGATTTCTGCTCGAGCTGGGCCTCGATTTCGAGCACGAGCTTGTCGACCACCCGCTCGATCGTCTGCGCGTCGAGCGGACTGAACTGGATGATCGCGTCGAGCCGGTTGCGGAACTCGGGCGAGAACAGCCGGCGGACCGCCTCCATTCCGTCCGGCGCATGGTCCTGCGGCGTGAAGCCGATGCTGGCGCGGTCCATCTCCGCGGCACCCGCATTCGTCGTCATGACGATGATCACGTGGCGAAAATCCGCTTTGCGGCCGTTGTTGTCGGTCAGCGTGCCGTGGTCCATGACCTGCAGCAGCAGGTTGAAAACGACGGTGTGCGCCTTTTCGATCTCGTCGAGCAGCAGCACGCTGTGCGGATGCTTGGCGATCGCCTCGGTCAGCAACCCGCCCTGGTCGAAACCGACATAACCCGGTGGCGCGCCGATCAGTCGTGACACGGTGTGGCGCTCCATGTACTCGGACATGTCGAAGCGCAGGAATTCGACGCCGAGGGCGATCGCGAGCTGGCGCGTGACCTCGGTCTTGCCGACCCCGGTCGGCCCGGCGAGCAGGAAACAGCCGACCGGGCGGCGCTCGTTGCCGAGCCCGGCGCGCGTCATCTTGATCGCGGCGGCCAGCGCGTCGATCGCCGGATCCTGGCCGAAGATCACGAGCTTGAGGTTGCGCTGCAGGTTCTGCAGCACCTCGCGATCCGACAGCGAGACGCTCTTGGGTGGGATCCGCGCCATGCGCGCGATGACACCTTCGACGTGGGCGACCGTCACCGTCGTTTCGCGCTCGGCCGCCGGTTTGAGCCGCAGCGATGCGCCGGCTTCGTCAACGACGTCGATCGCCTTGTCGGGCAGGTACCGGTCGTTGATGTGGCGCTCCGACAATTCCGCCGCCGCGATCAGCGCCTCATCGGCGTAACTGACCCCGTGGTGTTCCTCGAATCGCGACTTCAGGCCGCGCAGGATCTCGATCGTCTCGGCGACGGTCGGCTCGACGACGTCGATTTTCTGGAAGCGCCGCGCCAGCGCGTGGTCCTTCTCGAAGATGCCGCGATATTCCTGGTAGGTCGTCGAGCCGATGCAACGCAGCAGGCCGCTCGTCAGCACGGGCTTGATGAGATTGGAGGCGTCCATGACGCCGCCCGAGGCGGCGCCGGCGCCGATGACTGTGTGGATTTCGTCGATGAACAGGATCGCGCCTGGCCGCTTCTTGAGTTCCGCGACCACGGCCTTGAGCCGCTTCTCGAAGTCGCCGCGGTACTTGGTGCCGGCGATCAGGGCGCCTAGGTCGAGCGCAAAGATCGTGCAGTCGGCGAGCACCTCCGGGACCTTTCGCTCGACCACGAGGCGCGCGAGGCCCTCGGCGATCGCAGTCTTGCCGACGCCGGCTTCGCCGACATAGAGCGGATTGTTCTTGCGCCGGCGGCACAGGATCTCGATGGTCCGCTGCACCTCGAGCTGGCGCCCGATCAAGGGGTCGACGCGGCCGGCGACGGCCAGCGCGTTCAGATTCGTCGTGTATTTCTCGAGCGCCGCGGCACCACTGTCGTCGGCGCTTTCGCGCTCGCTCGCGACGCCTTCCTCGCGCGGGGCCTCGCGCGCCTCGCCGCTGGACGGCAATCCGTGCGAGATGAAGTTGACGACGTCGAGCCGCGCGACATCCTGCAGTGACAGCAGGTAGGCGGCGTGGGACTGCTTTTCGCTGAAGATCGCGACCAGGACGTTGGCGACGGTCACTTCCTTCTTGCTGCTCGACTGCACGTGGAATACCGCGCGCTGCAGCACGCGCTGGAAGCCGAGGGTCGGCTGGACTTCGCGCTCGTCGTCGGACGCGAGCGTCGGCGTGGTCTCATCGATGAACTTCTGCAGGTCCGCCTGCAATCGCGCAAGATCTGCGCCGCAGGACTTCAGGATCTCGCGCACCCGCGGCGTGTCCAGGATCGACAGCAACAGGTGCTCCACGGTCATGTACTCGTGGCGCGCGTCGCGTGCTTTCTGGAACGCCTCGTTCAGGCAATACTCGAGTTCACTCGACAACACTCAGGTCTCCTCCATCGTGCACAGCAGGGGGTGCTGGTGCTGCCGCGCGTAGGTCATCACCTGGGCCACCTTGGTCTCCGCAATCTCAAAGGTGAACACGCCGCAGACCCCTTTGCCCCTGGTATGCACCTCCAGCATGATCCGCGTCGCACGCATGCGGTCCAACGCGAAGATCCGTTCCAGCACGTCCACGACGAACTCCATGGGCGTGTAATCGTCGTTCAGCAGCACCACCTGGTACAGCGGCGGCTTCTTGACTTGCGGTTGCACCTCCTCGACGACGAGGCTTTGGCCGCTTTGCCCGATCTCCCGTTCCTCTTCGCCGCCCACCTGCCCAATCCGTCCATGCCGCCCGTTCATTTATAGGGGTCGCGAGGCGGCCGCACAAGAGAGCGGCGTGGCCCACGCGCCAACGAGCACGATGTGCGAGCCCGGTTTGAGAAGTGTCGCACAAGTGCCCGCAGCT
>CAYZDW010000312.1:0-5656 GCA_964477175.1 uncultured Steroidobacteraceae bacterium
GCCGGGCTCGGCTTCCTGTGGTTCAACACCTACCCGGCGCAGGTGTTCATGGGTGATATCGGAGCGCTCGCGCTCGGCGCCGCGCTCGGCGTCGTCGCCGTGATCGTCCGCCAGGAACTCGTGCTCGCGATCATGGGCGGGATCTTCGTGCTCGAGACGGTCTCGGTGATGCTGCAGGTCGCGTCATTCCGGTTGCGCGGCAAGCGGATCTTCCGGATGGCGCCGATTCACCATCACTATGAGCTGAAAGGCTGGGCCGAGCCCAAGGTCATCGTCCGTTTCTGGATCATCTCCTTCATGCTGGTCCTGGTCGGGCTGGCGACGTTGAAGCTGCGCTGATGCCGCAAGCCGCCAGCGCGCCACAGAGTGTCATCGTCGGCCTCGGCCGTACCGGGGTTTCCTGCGCGCGGCACCTCGCGGCACGCGGACATCGACTGATCGTCACCGACTCGCGGGCCGCTCCACCGGGCCTGCCCGAACTGCGGCGGTTGGTCCCGGAAGCCGCCACGGTGCTCGGTGGATTCGACCCCGCGGTACTCGACGGCGCCGACCAGATCGTCGTCTCGCCGGGCGTATCGCTGCGCGAGCCGTTCCTGCAGCAGGCTGCCGCGCGCGGTCTCGACCTGATCGGCGACATCGAGCTGTTCGCGCGCGAGGCCGGCGGCCGCGTGATCGGCATCACCGGCACGAACGGCAAGAGCACGGTGACGACGCTGGTCGGCGAGATGGCAATGACCGCCGGCATCGAAGTGCGCGTCGGCGGCAATCTCGGCGAGCCCGCGCTCGATCTGCTGGTCGGCCCGCCGGCGGCGATGTACGTACTCGAGCTGTCCTCGTACCAGCTCGAGACCACGTATTCGCTTCAGCTCGAGGCCGCCGTGGTCCTGAACGTGACGCCGGACCACCTCGACCGCTACCGCGACGTCCTGGAATACGCCGCCGCGAAGGCGCGCATCTTCGAGCGCTGCGCAACCGCGATCGTCAATCTCGACGATGAGCTGGTCGGGCGCATGCTGCGACCGGGCCAGCGCCGACTCGGCTTCAGCCTCATGCGTGGCGACGCGGATTTCCGCCTGCTCGCCCGCGATGGCAGGGACTGGCTGGCCGCGGGTACCGAGCCGCTGATGCCGGTGGACGCGCTCAGGCTGCCGGGCCGCCACAACGCGGCCAATGCACTCGCGGCGCTCGCGGTGGGTACGGCCTGCAACCTGCCGCGAGCGGCGATGACCAGCGTGCTCGGCCGTTTCGAGGGCCTGCCGCATCGTTCGCAACTGGTCGCCGAGGCGCGCAGCGTGCGCTGGATCGACGATTCCAAGGGCACCAACGTCGGCGCCACGCAGGCTGCGATCGCTGGCTTGCCGGGACCGCTCCTGTTGATCGCCGGCGGCGACGGCAAGGGCCAGGACTTCCAGCCGCTCGCCGAGGCCTGCCGTGGCAAGGTGCGCGCCGCGCTGCTGATCGGCCGCGATGGCCGCGTCCTCGGAGCGGCCCTCGAGGGCAGCTGCGAGATCCATTACGCGAATTCGATGGACGAAGCGGTCGCGGTCGCTGCAAACCTTGCGCGGCCCGGCGACACCGTGCTGCTGTCCCCGGCCTGCGCGAGCTTCGACATGTTCCGCGACTACGCGCATCGCGGCGACGTGTTCGCCGCGGCCGCACGGAGGCAGGCGCCATGACGGCCGGCGCGGCACTTCAGTTTTCACGTTCGGCCGGTCGCCAGCAGCGTCTCGTGCTCGATCCCGTGATCGTCGCCGCGACTTTCTGCCTGCTGCTGATCGGCCTCGTGATGGTGGCCTCGGCTTCGCTCAATGTCGCCGAGCGCCAGTCGGGTGATCCGTTCTTTCACTTCGAGCGCCAGCTGCTGTCGGCGCTGGTCGGCTGCGCGTTCGCAGGCGCCCTGCTGCTCGTGCCGATCTCGCTCTGGCAGCGCGCCGCGCCCGTGCTCCTGATTGCGAGTTTCCTGGTGCTGGTGCTGGTCCTGATCCCGGGACTGGGCCACGAGGTCAATGGCAGTCGCCGCTGGATCCGCCTGGGCCTGCTGAATTTCCAGCCTTCGGAATTGGTCCGCTGGCTGCTCCTGACCTACATCGCCGTCTACGCGGCGCGTCACCAGGCGGAGCTCAAGAGCTCCACGCAGGGCTTCTTCAAGCCGCTCGCCGTGCTGCTGGCCGCCGCGCTCCTCCTGCTGATCGAGCCGGACTTCGGCGCCGCCGTCGTGTTGTGCGTCACTGGTACGGCGGTCCTGTTCGTCGCTGGCGCAAGACTCAGGGACTTCCTGTTGATCTGTGCCGTCGGCGGCGCGGGAATTGCGCTGGTCGCGATGTCGAGCGGCTACCGCCTGCAGCGACTGACGGCCTTCCTGAATCCCTGGGCCGATCCCTTCAACAGCGGCTTCCAGCTGACCCAGTCGCTGATCGCAATCGGCCGTGGCGAATGGTTTGGCGTCGGCCTGGGTTCGAGCATCCAGAAATTGTTCTACCTGCCGGAGGCCCATACCGATTTCGTGTTCGCGGTGATGGCCGAGGAATTCGGCCTGTTCGGTGTCGTGGTGGTGGTGGTCGCATTCCTGACGCTCGTGCTGCGGAGCCTGAAGCTCTCGCGCATCGCGGCCGACGCCGGCATGCCGCTGCACGCCTGCATTGCGGCCGCCTTCGGCGTGTGGCTGGGCCTGCAGGCCTTCATCAACATCGGCGTCAACATGGGCCTGCTGCCGACCAAGGGTCTGACACTGCCGCTGATGTCCTATGGCCGGTCCAGCATGCTGGTCACGCTGGCCTGGATCGGTGTGCTGCTGCGCGTGCACCACGAGGTCGCGGCCTCGGGTCGCAGCGCAATAGCCGCCGAGGCGCGGCCCGCATGACCCAGCCAGTCATGATCATGGCGGGTGGCACCGGCGGGCACGTGTTCCCCGCGCTCGCGGTCGCGGGCATCCTGCGGCAGCGCCGCCGCGAGGTCGTGTGGCTCGGCACGCGCCGCGGCATCGAGGCGCGGCTCGTGCCGGCGGCGGGCATCGCGGTCGAGTGGATCGAGATCGAAGGCCTGCGTGGCAAGGGCGTCGCCGGATGGCTGGCGGCGCCGCTGTCGCTGACGCGCGCCTTGTGGCAGGCGAGGAGAGCACTGCGGCGGCGCCGGCCGGGCATCGTGCTGGGTTGCGGCGGCTTCGCCTCCGGGCCGGGCGGCATCGCGGCTTGGCTTTCCGGCACGCCGCTCGTGATCCACGAGCAGAATGCCATCGCCGGGCTGACCAATCGCTGGCTCGCGCGCTTCGCCGCGCGGGTCGCCGAGGGCTTCCCCGGCAGTTTCGCGCGGCGGTACCGGGCCGTGCACGTCGGCAATCCGATCCGCCCCGAGATTGCGGCCCTGCCGCCGCCCCGTGAACGCTACGCCGGGCGAAACGCGTCGATGAACCTATTTGTCTTTGGAGGCAGCCAGGGTGCGGCTGCGCTCAATCGCCTGTTGCCCGAGGCGATCGCCGCGCTGCCGCAGCCAGCTCGGCCGCGCGTGCTGCACCAGAGCGGCACGCGCGACTGCGATGCGACTGCCGCAAGCTATCGCCGGCTCGGCATCGAGGCCGACGTGCGCGCCTTCATCGACGACATGGCCGCGGCCTACGGCGATGCAGACCTCGTCGTCTCGCGTGCCGGTGCGCTCACGGTCGCGGAACTCGCGGCGGCCGGCGTCGCGGCGATTCTCGTGCCACTGGCCGCGGTCGACGACCACCAGACGCGCAATGCGGCTTACCTTGAAGCTGCCGGTGCCGCGCGCGTAGTCGCCGAGCGCGGATTGACGCCGGCACGGCTTGCCGACGAGTTGGCGAGGCTCCTGTCGGCAGGTCGCTCGGGACTCCTGGTGATGGCCGAAGCCGCACGTTCGGTCGCGATCACCGATGCCGCGGAGCGCGTCGCGACGCTGTGCCTGGAAGCCGAGGGCGCGCGCGCATGAGTGACCGGATGCGCCGCATCAGCCACATCCACCTGATCGGCATCGGGGGCGCCGGCATGGGCGGTATCGCCGAAGTGCTGGTCAATCTGGGCTATCGCGTGCAGGGATCCGACCTGCGCGCCAACGCCGTCACCGCCCGCTTGCAGAAGATGGACGTGCGCATCTTCATCGGTCATGCGGCGGGCCAGGTCGCGGGCGCCGATGTCGTGGTCGTCTCGACCGCAGTCGGGCCGACGAACCCCGAATTGCTGGCGGCACGGGAAGCGCGCATTCCGGTGGTCCCGCGCGCGGAAATGCTGGCCGAGCTGATGCGCTTCCGCCAGGGCATCGCGGTCGCGGGCACCCATGGCAAGACCACGACCACGAGCCTGGTCGCGAGCGTGCTCGCCGAAGGCGGCCTGGATCCGACCTTCGTGATCGGCGGGCAGCTGAAGAGTGCCGGCAGCAATGCCAGGCTCGGCACCGGCCGCTACCTGGTCGCCGAGGCCGACGAGAGCGACGCGTCCTTCCTGCACCTGCAACCGGTGATCGCGATCGTCACGAATATCGACAACGATCACCTGGTCACGCACGGCGGCGACTTCGAGAAGCTCCGGCAGAGCTTTGTCGAGTTTCTGCATAACCTGCCGTTCTACGGGCTCGCGGTGCTCTGCGGCGACGACGCCGAAATCTGCGGCCTGCTGCCGCTGGTCGGGCGTCCGACGATTCGCTATGGCCTCGGCGATGAAGCCGACCTGCGCGCGGTGCGGCTCGAGCGCCTGGGCGCGCGCACCCGCTTCGACGTATTGCGCGAAGGGCGGCAACCCCTGCCCGTGACCTTGAACCTGGCGGGACTTCACAACGTCCGTAACGCGCTCGCGGCGATCGCGGTCGCGACCGAGCTCGAAGTTGCGGACCCGGCCATCCAGCGTGCGCTCGAGTCCTTCGAGGGCATCGGCCGCCGCTTCGAGACCGTCGGCGAGGTGCAGACCGCAGCCGGGCGCGTGACGATCGTCGATGACTACGGCCATCACCCCACCGAGATCGAGGCGACGCTCGAAGCCGCGCGGCAGGCCTGGCCGGGCCGGCGACTCGTGCTGGCTTTTCAGCCGCACCGCTACACGCGCACGCACGACCTGATCGACGACTTCGGTCGCGTGCTGTCGGGGGCGGATGCGTTGATCGTCACCGAGGTCTACGCAGCAGGCGAGGAGCCTATTCCGAACGCGGACGGGCGCGCGATCTGCCGCGTCGTGCGCAGCCGCGGCCAGATCGAGCCGGTTTTCGTCGAGGAGGTCGGCGACCTCGCCGGCGCGCTCGCCGGGCTCATCGAGGACGGTGACGTGATCCTGACCATGGGCGCCGGCAGCATCGGCGCCATTGCGCACGAACTGCCGGGACGGCTGGCAGCGGGAGCGCGGCCATGAACGACGTGGTCCTGCCCGCCGCCTTCGAAGGCCGCGTGCTCCGCGATGAGCCGATGTCGCGCCACACCTCCTGGCGCGTCGGCGGCCCCGCCGATGTCTGGTTCGCGCCCACGGATGCCGACGAGCTCGCCGGATTCCTGCGCCAACTGCCGCCTGGTGTGCCGATCACCTGGATCGGGCTCGGCAGCAACCTGCTGGTGCGCGACGGCGGTATTCGCGGCGTCGTGATCTCGGTGCACGGAATCCTGAACTCGCTCGAGCGCGTCGGGGACCTCATGGTGCGCGCCGGGGCCGGCGTCGCCTGCGCG
>CAYZDW010000313.1:0-7142 GCA_964477175.1 uncultured Steroidobacteraceae bacterium
CCGGCACAGGCGGCGAGCGCGGCCGCGACGATGATCAGCCGCCGCAGCAAGCGCTCACTCCCACACGCGCACGACGAATTCAGGTTGCAGCTTGCGTACGCGGTCGCTGATGCGGAGCTCCACGTACTTCGCGCCGACGCCTTTCTCGATCGCCAGCGTCGCCCCGCGCCGATAGTCGCGCTCGTGGGTACCCTGTCCCGTGAAGAACGCGACCAGCTCGTGCTCGCCGGCCTTCATGTTGCCGAGCCAGATCCGGTGCACGCCGCCGCGCGTGAGCGCCTGGAACTCGCGAGCCGTGTAGAGGTAATTCGCGACCTCCTTGCCGTCGATGCGGATCTGCACCGAGTCGAGACTGAAGAATGTGCCGACGTCCATCGAGACGAATACGGCCACCTGGGTGCTCGCCGGGAACAGCAGGTCTTCCTCGAGCATGAACAGGTCGCGGTTGAGGTCGACGACCTCGCGGCGTAGTTCCTGCACCTCGGCGTCGAGGGCCGAGCGCTCCGGAGCGGACGGCGGCGCCGGCTCCTCTGCCCGGCCGGCCGCCAGGGCCAGCAGCATAATCACGGGAACCGCCATCACCTTGATCCAGGGTCTCATGTCGGGCATTCCTGTCTAATCGTCGATGAGATCGCGCAGTTGCACCAGCAGGCCGCGTTCCTCACGCTCGTCCAGCGCGTCGTGACGGGCGCGGATCACGCCGTTTCGGTCGATCAGCAGGATCAGCGGCAGGCGGTCAGCGTTGTAGGTCCGGCTGACCTTCTTGCCGGCATCCAGCAGCACCGGGTAGTCGATGCCGGCCGCCGCCGCGAGCGTCGCGGCGCGCGCCGGCTCATCGTCGAGGCTGACCGCAAGCACGACGAGGCCGGCGGGCGCGTAGGTGACCCGCAGCCGCTCGAATCGCTCGAGTTCGAGCCGGCAGTCGCCGCACCAGCTGGCCCAGAAAAGCAATGCGACGACTTCGCCGCGATGTTCGGACAGGCGGTGATTGGTGCCGGCCACGGAGCGCAGGGCGAAATCGGGCGCGGTCGATGCCATGACCGGCGCCGCGATCGCGATCAGCACCGCCAGCGCCGCCACGAGGCGACCTGCGCGGCGGTCGTCGTCTGCGCAATCCTGCGTGCTATCCATGTTGTTGTTCCGTCTCACGGCCGACGGCTCGCGCTCCTGCTGCACTTGGGTGGCATAATGCCGGCGCGGCGGGCGCGAAACCACTGCCGTTTCAGGCATCAACCACCCCGGCCCGGCGCGGTTCACACAATGGTGCCGCTGACGATCGGGTTGAAGGCGATCAGGCTGTCTTGCAGGGTCGCTGAGCCCAGGCCATGGCCCGGGAACAGGGTCCCGAACCTGCCCTGCTCGCCGTGCAATGCGAGGTAATTGAGGACCACCGTCTCGACCAGCAGGTTGACGTTGTTCGCTGCTGGCGATGAGGCGGTTTCCACGGAGGCGTCCCGCCGGAACCAGCCGATCTGCTGGTGCTGCTCGGGGGGTCGGCTGTCGCCCGTGTAGAGCTGTGCCCGACCTTGCGGGTTGTAGACGAGGAAGAATGAGGCAGCGGTCTGCTGGTTGTCGCTGGTCCACATGAACTTGCCGCGCCCGTCCACCGTGTTATCAACGACGCCGTCAGCGGAGAGCGAGCCGTCGCTGAACACGTACAGCATCAGCGGCACACCGCGCCGCGCGGCGTATTCGAGGCAGGCGCCCATGCAGCGGCCAGCCCGCAGGTCGCGGATCTCGCCGGTCGCGCGGCCCTGGCCGTGATAGTCGTAGCCGCCCATCGTGATCGTGCCGGCCCCGGCGTAGCCGTTGACGACGAGTTTCATGACCGCGGCTGTCTTGCGGAATTCCGCGTCATTGTCGAACTCGGCGCGGGTGAAGATGCCCGCCGGGCCGACGATATCCGGATCGAGCTCGGGATTCAGCGCCGATGGATCGCCGTAACGGTCGGTCAGGTCGGCCGCCTTCACGTAGTTGCAGCGCACCAGGTCCTTGATCACGGCATCGCGGGTGATCTCCGTGTCGACGCGCGCGAGCTTGCGATCCGACAGGCGCTGGATCGATTCCATGACGCGCACCGCGTCGTCCTGATCCAGCAGTCCCACGAGCTTGCCCGTATCGACCAGGCCGGTGACGTCGCTGGTCTGGTCGACCTTGGTCGGCCGTACCGACGGATCCATGAGGCCGGCCGGCGTCGCCGAGTTGCCGCCCGATTCCGAGCTGCGTGAACCGATCAGGGTCAGCAGCTCGCCGTCGGCTCCGCTGCGGACGATTCCGTACGTCGGGTTGTGCGGGTTATTGCCGGTGTCGTTCTCCGAGCGCGCCGGGATCACGGCGCCATTGATCGACGCGGCCGTGGTCGGGGTGACGCGTTCGATGATGCCGCGCATGAAAGCACTGTCGGAATGGAACGCAAGCCCGAGTCTGCGCTCGACAAAGTCGTTGGTCGGGCTGGCGGGGTTCGGCGCATTCGGCACCATGTCACCCGGCAGGCCGAGGCGGCCATAGCCCGCCACCGACAGGAAGTCGAGTTGTCCGCCGGTGCCGCCGACCAGCACGTTGGAGCCGACCATGTTCGCTCCGCCGGCCAGGTCGATACAGATGAACGGAATCTTGCCCGCGCCCTGCACGGCGATGCCGCAGCTCTGCTTGAGGGCCTCGAGGTCCGGCGACAGCGCTGCCTGCGCCGCGCGCGGATTCGCGAACAGGCCGAAGACGGTGGGCGCGATGACGGTCGCCGCGCCGCTGATGAAGCCCTGTGCAATGAACTGCCGGCGGCTGACTGGCCGCGGGTGACCCGGCTGGTACAGCGGCGCGTCCGGATGGAGCGCCCCGCGACTGGATTTTCTCCTCATCGGTGCAAGTACCTCATTGCAGCAGCGTGCTGGCGCTGCCGACCACCGCCGAACAGGCCGACTTGACGATGACCAGCGTACGGTCCGCGGCGCAGCCGGCGCCGCAGGCAGCGAGCCGCCCGATCAGCGCATCGACTTCGGCCGTGACCTCGGCCGCCGACGGCTGCGTCGTCATGCCGGTGCCGACCGCGCGCGTCAGCAATGGGCCGGTGATCTGCGCGCGCTCGGCCGGCGTGTCGAAAGCCGTGGCGGCTTGCGCGCTGAAGTCGAATCCGGGGAAGTACGCAGCGCGCAGCACCGTGTCGTCCACGAGCTCGTTGCAGTACTCGATTGCGAGCTGGGCCGTGCCGACCTGATGCGACGACAGGAAGCCCTCGATGTTTTCGACGGTCGGCAGCTGCTCGCGCACCCGGTTGTAAGTGTCGACCACCAGCGGGTTGGTCGCCGGCACGTTGGTCATGGCCGACATCGAGGCGGAGATTTCCTGGAAGGTGCGCAGGCCGATCTCGGGCGCCGGATCTCCGTCGGGCGGCGGCGGCAGCGGGGTCGGTGCCGGCTCGTTGCGCACCTGCGTGTTCGAACCGATCCGCTCGAAGCTCAGGAAGAACTGATCCGCGGCCGGCCCCTTGTCGAGCGCGACAACCGTGCCGATGTCGGACAACGGGTAGCCGTAGCCGCTGCCGCTGTTGTAGCCCGCGGCCGCGACGGTTTCGCTAAGCGGCACGTAGGCCTGGCCGACACGGTATTCGGCACCATTGACGCCGATGCGCACGCCGCGGATCGGCAGCTGGTCCGGTGTCACGGTCTGGTCGAGGCTGATGAATGCCGGCTTGTTGAACAGGTAGGAGTAGCTGTCGAACTGGCTGGCCTCGAATAGCAGGTAGCTCTGCGGCACGTTGACGAGATGCGCCACGGAGAACAGCAGGTAGAAGCGTTCGCCGACGCCGGCGTCGAAATTCTGCTGGATCTGGGTCTGGTTCAGCGCGCGGTTGTGGATCGCGACCATGCGCACGACGCCCTGCCAGGGGCGGTCATTCGACACCTCGTTGCCGAGCACCAGCGCGAAGGTATCGTTCCAGTCGGTCAGCAGGCCGGGAGTGACCGGGTCGGGCTGCGTGGACAGCACGCCGTTGACGTAGATGCGGCGCCCGTTGACCGGGGCGTAGGTCGCCACCACGTGCTGCAGCGTCGCCTGCAATACCTCGTCCGCGGCCGGTGTCGAATGTGCCGGCGTGCCGTTCGCGCCCGTCGTCGTGCTGCGGTTGAAGAAATCGTAGTTGTACATCGTCTGGCCGAACGTGAAGTTGCGTGTCGTCGTGCCGCCCGAGTAGCCGATGATGAAGGCATCCTCCTGCACGACGTTGGCCGGCGCGACCCAGCCCTCGACGGTGTATTCGCCGGTCGCCCTGATCAGGTCGTGCAACTTGCGGCTGGTCGCGGTGGTGCCCTGGGCCTTGCCGCCGCGGATGTCGATACCCCAGCCGCCGACCCAGGTCACGCTGCCCGACAGCGTCAGGTTCAGCGCCGGTTCGACGCCGCTCGTGTCGTAGGAGACCGTCCCGGTGCCGGTCTTGAATTGATAGAGCGCAATGACCGCGTTGTCGTAGCGGTTGCCGCCGCTTGCGACCGTGCCTTCGTAAAGCGTCAGTGCCTTGGACAGCACGAGCTGCGGGTCGACTTGCGTGACCGGTACGCGATTCGCGAAGTCCTGGACCGCGGCCAGCATGATCGCGGCGCTCTGGCCGCAATCGGTCCAGCAGTTGTGGAACTCGTCGCGCAGGCGCACGACCAGTCGCGAGTCGGCCGGCGTGTCGAGGTTGATCTTGGCGCGCACCGCTGCGTAAGCGACGTCGACGTCGGCCTCGGCGAAGAACGGCGACTGCGGCGTCGTCGCGCCCGACGAGTGGCAGCGCGAGCAATACTGCGTCAGCAGCGGGTAGACCGTCGCGGCGAACGCGGCGGAACTCGCGGGGAAGGACTTGCTCGCGCCGACGTCCCGGAGCGGCGGCGGCTGCAGCTGCACGCTTGTCGTGCCGCCGAGCGTCGCACCGGCCCAGTTGCGGATCCAGACCGTCAGCTGATCGGCGCAGGCCGAGTCGGCCGCGAGCCAGCAGTGGTGGCCTCCGCCGACCTTCGTGACCATCCGCGAAGCCGGAGGATTCCCGAGATCGACGACGCCGTTGGCGGCTTCGTAGGCCAGGTTGATGTCGTCGTTGCGAACGAAGCGCGGCACCTGGGCGCCTGCGCCGTGGCACTGGCCGCAGCGGTTGCTGGACTGCAGGTTATCCCAAACATTGAGCTTGAAGGCCTGGACGTCCTGGCTCGCCGGCGGCGGGCCCGTGTAGCCGGCCGGGGGCGGCGGGGTCGTGACGGGATTCTGCTCCGTCGAAACGACGCCACCGCAGGCGGCGACCAGCAGCACGACGAGCGCGAGCGGTATCGCGCGCGACAGGCGGACCAGCGGGTTCGTGGTTCCGTTGCTCATGGTCCTCACTGGCCCATGCAATAGGTGGCGGCGTCGGCGAACGCCTGTTTCAGGCGGTAGCCGCTCGCGCGGAACGTGCTCACCATCGAGCCGATCTGGTTGCGGTCGGCGGTGTCTTGTGGCGAGCGCAGGCAAACGTTTCGGAACACCTTCTCGACCTGGCAGGAGGCGAAGGCATCGCTGTTGCCGAATTCCTGGCCCAGCGACTTCGCGCCGTTGCCCGAGCCCGGCAGCGCGGAATCCCAACCGAGCAGCGCGTTCTGGCCGCGGCGCCAGTAGTTGTCCCATCCATCGTCGGGCGTCACATAGCCAGGCCGAAAGGTGTCCGCATTGATCGAGTACTTGGGCTGCACCGAGCCCGCCGTGTAGACCAGCCGGCCCTGCGTGTCGTCATACGTGTAGAAAGCGAAGGCCTGGGCCATCGGATCCATGCCCGAGTGGCAGCCGACGCAGTTGTTCAGGAACAGCCGCGCGTCGCCACCCGGGCTGCGGCTGACGTCCTGGCGGATGCGATCCGGAGGGCGCGAGGTGTCCTGGGTCTCGTCGAGCTCCCTGCACAACTGGTTAAGCAACGTGAACCGGAACATCGCGCGGTTGGTGCCGGCGACGAAGAACGCCTGGGCCGCGGCACGGCTCGTCATCACGCCGGCAGTCGCCGCGGCGGGAATGCCGTATGCGGCCGACTGCGTCGTGCGCTGCAGCCCGGTGCGCAGGTCGATGCCGCGCGACTCGAGCTGCTCGAAATGCGTGTTGCTGCTCGCCGAGGCCGCCGGCAGGCCGAGGCCGGCATTGCCGACATAGAGGATATCGCCGGACAAGAGCTCGTTGAATGGCACGTCGTCACGCACCATTCCGATGACCGTCGCCGTGTAGTCGTTGAGCGGCGCGAACACCGTCTGGTCGCGGTTGGTCCAGGGCGTCACGAGATTTTTGAGTGTCACTGCGTAGAATGCCGGGTCGTCCATCGCGCGCAGCGCCGCCTGTTGCGTCTGTCCCGCGGCGATGTCGGCCTCCATCGCATCGAGCAAGGCCCCGGACGGCGGCACGCCCGCGATGCGGTCGTGCATCCGCTTCGCCTGCTCGCGCGGGCCTGCCTCCGCTGCGACGGCGAACATGGCGGTGGCCGCCACCGCAGCGGTGACACGCATCACGATCGATCCGGTGTGGCGGGGCCACAAATGCATTTCCGTGCTCCACTCGCTCGCGGTTGCCGAGGCTGCGGTCGAATATATCTGCGGGTACCGGGGCGGGTAATGTCTCTGAACGGCGACATTCACGCGTGACGCGTGTCGGGTTACTCTGCACCCATGATTGGCTGTCGAATGCGCAAATGCCTTGATACAAAGGAAACGCAGACGGCTCTGCAAGGCCATGATGCAGTCCTGCACCGGCATTCTGTTATATGGATCGCCATGAATCGCGGTTCGCACGGTGGGGTAAATTGAGATGCGCGTCATGAATCCGCAATCAAGAATCCTGCTGTTGGCGGCCCTCGCGCTGGCCGTGGCCGGCTGCGCGACCGGCCATGACGGCGACATCAACGTCGGCAGCGGGCAGCAACCCGATCCGGTCGTGCTCGATTTCCCGATCGCCTATGTCAAAGGCCCACTGCCGGTGGGAACCGAGGACGTTCGTGAGCTCGAAACCTTCGAGGCCGGCTCCGACCTTTGGCTGCGCGACCGCGCCGCGCCGGAGTCGCCCGAGCGCAACCTGACCTTCGCCGTGACGGGCGGTCTGTGGAACGTCCGCGATGTCGACGTCTCCTTCGACGGCAACCGGCTGATCTTCGCGATGCGCATGCC
>CAYZDW010000314.1:0-6837 GCA_964477175.1 uncultured Steroidobacteraceae bacterium
GCGCGCACGATCCAGCCGCCGTCCGTGTTGCCGACCACGAGCACCGGCTGGCCGGCCGCGACCAGTTCGTCCGGCTCCGCGAGACGGCGCAGCACGACCCCATCGGCGGGCGCCACGATGCGCGCGTGGCGCGCATTGAAGAGCGCGGCGCGGAGCGTCGCAGCGGCGACCGAGCGCGCGGTCTCAAGATCCTCGACCTGCTCGCGCGTCGCAACCTCGTCGGCAAGGAGCGCCTGGCCACGCTCGAGGTCGCGCGCGGCCTTGTTGGCGATCGCCTGCGCCTGCGTGACCGCCGCCGCCACTTCGTCATCGGCCAGCGTCGCGAGCAGTTGGCCGCGCTGCACGCGCTCGCCCTGCTCGACGTGGATAGCGCGGATCATGCCGTCCGTCTTGAATGCGAGGCGAACCTCGTCGGCCGGGGCGATGACGCCGACGGCGCGCAGTGCCTCCGCTGACGACGCCGTCTCGACCATCGCGACCCGCACCGGCGTGGCGCTCGCAACGGCCGCCGGATCCGCATCATTGCCACAGGCGGAAAGGATGATCGCGGCGCCGAGCGTCAAGTATCTTGAGTTCATGGTTGCAGCTCCACACCGCCGATCGCGTACTCCACCTGTGCGAGCGCGGCCAGCGCATCAAAGCGCGTAATGTTGCCGTTGAGCCGCGCCTGGGTCAGCGCGCGCTGCGAGTCCAGGTATTCGGCCGGCGGGACCTGACCGAGATCGCGCTTCCTCGAGACGATGGCAAATGCCGCCGCCGTCGCATCGGCACGCCGTTGCGCGGTCGCAAGCGACGCCTCGGCGACCTCGAGTTCCGACAGCGCCTCATGGACCTCCATGCGGATCTGCTGCTCGGCGAGCGCGCGGTCTGCCGCCAGTTCAGCGCTCCTTGCACGCGCGGCGCGCAACGATGCGCGGTCCGCGCCGCCGCTGAAGAGATTGAAGCGGACGATGACCGAGGCCATCACGTAGGGATCCTGATCGCCGTAGTCCCAGTCGGAGCCCTGGGTGCCGGTATCGACGGCGAGCGCGAACTGGGGCCGGAATGCCGCCCTGGCGATGCGTTCCGATTCCCCGGCCGCGGCGACCCCGGCCTCGAGCTGGCGCAGTTCGGCGCGCCGCTCGACCGCGGTGTTTTCGAGCTTCACGACGGCTGCGGCGGCAGCGCCAGCAGGCCGTGGAATGCTAGCGGCGAGGCGCGGCAGGTCGGCATCGGTAACCGGAGCGGCCTCGAGTTCGCGCGTAAGCGGCGCATTGCACAACAGGTTGACGTATCGGCGCGCGAGCGACTCGGTGGCGCGCACGCGGGTCAGCTGCTGCTCGACCTCGAGCCGCTCGGCTTCGGCGCGGAGCACCAGGTCGCGCGTTACCTTGCCGTTCTTGTGCAGGCTGTCGTTGACTCGCTCGTTTTCGCGCGCGAGTTCGAGCGTGGCGGCCAGGACCTCGATCGCCTCGCGCGACGCAAGCCAGCGGTAATAGGCCTGGCGCACGTCGCGCGCGAGCCGCAGGCGGTAGGCGTCGAGGCCGTAGCGCGCGGCGTCGTAACTGTGCGCCGCCTGACGCCGCGTCGCCGCGAGCCTCGCGTTGTAGAGCGGCTGCGTGAGACGCAGCACGGAATCCTGTTCGCGTTCGCGCAGGAAGGTGAAGGACTGGTTGTCGATGGACGTGAATGGCGCAGGCTGCCCGGCGGCGGCCAGGAGCGCATTCAGCGAGGCGTAGACGGGATTCAGCAGGTCGCCTACAGGTAACTCGATTTCGCGTCCGCCGTCGGCGCGTGAATAACGCAGTTGCAGATCGATCGAGGGCAGGAAACGCGCGCGCGCCACATCGAGCGCAGCAAGGCGCTGATCGACCCCGGCCTCGACGCCGGAGAGGCCGAGATTCGACTCGAGCGCCTCGGCGACGAGCGCATCCGCGACACGCTCAATGGCGGGTGCATCAGGCGCGGCCGCGGTAACAGAATGCGCCGCCAGCGACAAGGCGAGCGCGAGGCCCGCGAGCCGGAGTTTTGCAGTCGTTGAATCCTTGGACATCTGTCAATCTATGACTCAAAAAAATTATCGCGCGGGATTCGCCGCCAGCATGTAGCGCAACATCGCGAACGAACCTTCCATGAGCTGCGAGACCTCGATACCCAGGCGTGCGATTTCCTGGGTCTTGTTCGTGCCGATCTGGATCAGGCCGTGCGTGAACGCCCACAGCATCACGCAGACCTGCGCAGGATTCCCGATGTCCTTGCGGATCGAGCCGTCGGCCTGGCCCCGGATGAGAGACTCGACGATGACGGCGATCACGGCGTCGCCGGCCGCCGCACAGGCGTCGTCGGTTGGTTGTCCCACCGCCTGGTGCGCGTGGAAACGGCTACAGGCGTCAAAACGGTAGGGCATTTCCTGCTGGAACAGCACATAGGCGCGGCCGATGGCCTGCACCTTGTCGAGGCCCTCTGCATGCGCGGCCGCTGCGGCGATGAAGCGCTCGCGCAATTCGGCCAGCGCGCGCTCGGCGATCGCGAGCAGCAGGTCGCTCTTGTCCTGGAAGTAGACGTAAATCAGCGCGCGCGAAAGGCGGGCGCTCCTCGCCACGCGGTCCATCGTGACGGCATCCCAGCCGACCTCGGCGTAGAGCTGCTCGGCCGAGTCGACGATCTCGGCTCGGCGCCGCTCCTTTTCCTCTTCCCGGCGTTCGGCGACGTAGGACATGGGGGCCAGTCTAGGCCTGGGCTGACACAGTGTCAACAAATGAACATATGTTCAGTGCAAGGAGCACGCATGATCAAGCGCGAGGTGACCGATTGACCACTGGAATTCAAGGCTGCCGCCGCACCGCGGCGCTGTGGCTGCTGGGCTGTGTGGCCCTTTTTCCCGCAATCGGCGGGGGGAGCGAGGCAATCCCCAGTCGAATCACGGTACGTGTGCTGCACGAAACGGCTCCGATCCGTGGCGCGATCGTTGATGCAGGCGCGATGCGCACAATGACCGACGCGAGAGGCGAAGCGCAACTGACGCTCGAAGCAGGCAGCCACACGATCCGGATTGAACACCCCGGTTTTGTCACCGAGTCCTTGGCAGTCAGCGTAGATCCAGCCGGCAATCCGCCGATCACGGTGCGGCTTCGTGAGGAGTCGCTGGAAACCGAGGTGATCGTAGTCACCGCCACGCGCTCCGACACCGTGATTGGCGACCAGCCCATTCGGGTGGAAGCGGTGCCCGAAGAAGAGATCGAGGAGAACCTCACGATTCAGCCCGGCAATCTCAGCACGCTGCTCAATGAATTGGCTGGAGTTCGCATCGAATCCACGGCGCCAGGCCTTGGCGGCGCGACGCTACAGATCCGTGGACTGCCCGGGCGACTGACACAGGTACTCTCCGACGGTCTGCCGCTGCTCGGCGCGGAACTGAACGGCTTTGGTTTGCTGCAGACGCCCCCGCTCGACTTGGCCAGAGTCGAGGTGATCAAAGGTAACGTTTCGGCGCTTTACGGCGGGTCTGCGCTCGGGGGCGTTTTGAATCTGGTCTCACGTACGCCGGGCGGGGAACCGGAGCTGCTCCTCAATCGTACGTCACTCGGGGGAACCGATGCCGTGGGGTTTGCGACCGGATCACTGTCGCGAACCTGGGGATATACCCTGCTCGGTGGCGCACATATTCAGCGGCGCGAAGACCTGGACCGCGATGCCTGGGCGGACCTGGCACGCTATCAAAGGTTCACGTTTCGGCCGCGGGTCTTCTTCAAGGATGAGTCGGGGCGGTCTCTATTCATGACTGCGGGGGTGGTCGATGAAGATCGCGCGGGCGGGTCGTTGCAGGGCCGTACCCTGCCCGATGGCACGGTGTTCCTCGAAGCGTTGCATACGACGCGCGTCGACGGTGGGGCCGTGGGGCGGATCCCTCTGGATGAAGGTCGCATATTGAGCGGACGTGTATCGGCGACTGTGGCGGATCACGACCGCACGTTCGGTTTACAGGGAGTCCAGGATACCCAGACCACCCTATTCGGCGAGACGACGTTGGGCGGGCGCGGGCAAGGCCATTCGTGGGTGTTCGGAGTTGCGATCGAGCGAGACCGATTGCAGGTCAGCGACGTTCCAGGCCTGGCGTACACGTACACCGTGCCGTCCGTCTTCGCGCAAGATGAGTTCGCGCCCGCCGACTGGGTGATCCTGGCGGGGAGCGGTCGCATCGATGCGCACGGCGACTACGGGACGTTTTTCAGCCCGCGTCTCTCGGCAATCTTCTTTCCGGCTGATCGCTGGACGTTACGCGCATCGATTGGAACCGGATTCGCTGCCCCGACGCCTTTCATCGATGAGATCGAGTCCACCGGACTCGGCGCGCTCAATCCCCTGAGAGATCTTCAAGCGGAACGCGCCGTCAGTTCCTCGCTGGACGCGCAGTGGGCCGCGAACGGATGGGAAATCAACGCCAGCCTCTTTGCGTCACAGATTCGTCACCCGCTTGAGGTGCGCCCCGCATCGGAGGCCGGCCAGCTCGAGATCGTCAACGGCGATGGACCGCGGCGCGCGTTTGGTGGCGAAGCACTTCTGCGGTATGTCACCGGCCCGCTTCATGTGATCGGCAGCTACACGTTCCTGGACGTCACCGAAGCTGTATCCGGGGGCGGACGACGCGCGGCCGACCGAGTGCCGCGACATACGGCGGAGTTGGCAGTACTGCTCGAGGACGAGGCGCGAGGTCGCGTTGGAGTCGAGATTTCCTACACCGGTCGGCAAGCCCTTTCGGATAACCCATACCGCACGTCGAGTCCGTCCTACGTGGAGTTGAACGCTCTGGCTGAGATCAAGTTCGGTGAGGCGGCCATTTTTCTGAATGCCATCAACCTCACCAATGTGCGTCAGACTCGATTCGATCCGCTCTTGCGTCCGACTCCCGGAGTCGGCGGTCAGAGAATTACTGACGTGTGGGCACCGGTCGCGGGTCGCGTGTTCAATCTGGGGGTGCGACTCGAGTTCTAACGGTGAATGAAGGTCGGCACGCTAGAAGACCCGATTCCGCCGGCGGCCCGCTAGAAAATCGGCGACATTCAGGGCGAGTTCGTCCAGGCAACGCTGCCGGGCCTCGCGCGCGGCCCAGGCCACATGCGGTGTCACGATCAGATTCGGGATGGACGGGTCCAGCAGTGGGTGACCGGGTGGCGGTGGTTCCCGCTCCAGCACGTCGATGCCGGCGCCGCCGAGGCGGCCATCCTTGAGCGCCAACGCGAGCGCCGCAGCGTCGACGAGGGCGCCGCGCGCCGTGTTGATCAGCACCGCATCGGGTTTCATGCGCGCGAGCCGGGCGGCGCCGATCAGTCCGCGCGTCGCGTCCGTCAGCGGACAATGCAGCGACAGCACGTCGACCTGCGGCAGCAGCTCGTCGAGATCCATGCGTCCCTCAACTCGCGCGCCGCCGGGGCGGTTCGCAACTTCGACGCGCATCCCGAAGGACTCGGCCACGCGCGCGACGGCGCGCCCGAGTGTGCCATGCCCGACGATGCCGAAGACATGACCGTGCAGTTCGCGGATCGGATGGGGGAAGGTCGAGAACTGCCCGGCCTGCTCCCAACCCCCGCTGCGCACGAACGCTTCGTAGTCGCGCAGCCGATGCGTCAGCGCCAGCAGCATCGCGAATACGTGCTGCACGACGGACGGCGTGCAATAGTCGCGCAGGTTGCAGACCGCCAAGCCCGATGCGCGCGCCGCGGCGACATCGACATTGTCGACGCCGGTCGCCGTCAGCGCGATGAGCCTGAGCTGCGGATTGGCGGCGATCGTCGCACGGTCGATCACCGATTTGTTGGCGAGCACGACTTCGAAGCCAGCGACGCGCTCCGCGACCTGGTCTGCCTGAGTCTGCTCATGGATCACGAGACCGGGCAGTACGCGCTCGAGCGAAGCCGTGTCGAGATCGCCGCTGCTGACCGTCCCGAAGTCCAGGAAGACTGCGCGCATAGACGCGCAGTATCGCCCAAGGGGCCCTAGAACCTCACCTTCACGCCGGCGAGCACCGTGCGCGGCGCGCCGGGCCGCGCACCTGCGGGCCGCAACGCCACGTTGTAGGCCTCGTCGCCTAGATTCTCGATCGCAGCGAATAGCGAGAACGCCGCCGAGACGTCGTACTCGCCCGAAAGATCGACGAGCGTGCGGCTGTCGATGCGTTCCGCGGCCGGAATCGGCCCGGAGCCCGCGACGGCGCGGGTCTCGCCGACGTAACTGACGGTCAGGAACAACCGCCAGGACTGTCCTTCCAGGCCGGCGTTCAGCGTGAGCTGATGTTCCGGCACGTAGGGGAGTTCATCGCCTGCCGTGACGTTCGCCCATTCCGCGAAGCCGCTCTGGAAGCCGGTGCGGAATTCGCCATGCGTCCAGGTGTAGACGGCCGAGATCGGCAGGGACAGGCCGAGTCCGAGCGAGCTGCCGAGATCCTGGCTTGCGACGAATTCGAGGCCGTGCACGCGCGCGCGGCCGCCGTCGTACTGGTCACCGATGTTGCAGCCGCCGCCGGTCGAGGCCGTGCAGGTGCCGACCAGGTTTTCATACTCGACCAGAAAGCCCATGGCCTCGACGGCAGCATCGCCGCGCTCGAAGCGCAGGCCGGCCTCGTAATTCCAGGACTGCTCCGGATCCGCACTCGAGCCCGGTGCGGGATTCACGAAGCCGCGATGCAGGCCGGCGATGAGCCGGAGTGATTCGCCGATTGCGCGCGTCACGCCGAGCCCGGGCATCGTGGCGTCGACTCTGTTTCTGGTGATGGCCGGGCTTGTGCTTCTGGCAGGGTTGGCCATGCCCCAGTTGCGCTGTGTCAGCGAGATGCTCTCGTAGCGAAGGCCCGGCGCCAGGACC
>CAYZDW010000315.1:0-2759 GCA_964477175.1 uncultured Steroidobacteraceae bacterium
CTCGCCGCACCCTCGCCCGCGCCGCCGGGGCTCGAATTATTGCTGGCCGATGCATCGTCGCCGCCGTTCCAGCCGGGAAGCTTCGATCTCGTGCTGACACCCTGGTTCCTCGACGTGGCCGGCGAGCCGGTGGCGCGCATCCTGCGGCGGATCAACCGGCTGCTGGTGCCGGGCGGATCCTGGATCAACCATGGATCGCTGGCCTTCGCGCACGGCACGCCAGCCGATGCGCTGAGCCTGGAGGAATTGCTCGACGAGTTGCCGACCGCAGGATTCGCAAGACCTGAACCCGTCGAGGCGCGATTGCCCTATCTCTGCTCGCCCGCGAGCCGTCATGCGCGCATGGAAACGGTGATCACCTTCTGCGCGCGCAAGGAACGCGAGGTCGAAGTGCCGGCACCGGGCCGCGCGGTCCCCGACTGGCTGAGGCAGGGTGACCTTCCGGTACCGGCGTTGCCTCAATTCCGTGCGCAGTCGCTGTCGACGCGCGTCTACGCCTTCCTGCTCGCGATGATCGACGGTGAGCGGACGATCAGGGACATGGCGCGGCTCATGGAGCAGCAGAAACTGATGACCGCCGCGGACGCCGAGCCCGCGATCCGGCGTTTCCTGACCCGTTTGCTGGAGCAGATGGATCAGCGATCGGGATTCTGAACCGGCCCATTGCGCCTGGACCGAGCCGACTCGTGCGCGTGACGCACGCGCCGCAGGCCGACGCCAAACCGGTCAAATGGGCGCACGTGGCGGCGGTGTTCGCGAGCGGCGCGCTGTTCCTCCTGCGCGGCCTGCTGGTGCAGGCCGGGCGGCAGGACTGGGCGATGGCGGCGCCGGTGCGAAATCTCGCCTACGCGATAGACACCGTGCTGCTCGCCGCCGCGCTGATGCTGCTGACGATCCTGCCGGGCGCCATGTATTCCAACGGCTGGCTCGCGGCAAAAGTCGCGCTGCTGCTGGCCTACGTCGTGCTGGGCTCAATGGCGTTGAAGCGCGCCGCGACGCAGCGCGGGCGCCTGCTGTTCTTCGTGGCGGCGCTGTTGGCCTACGGATTCATGTTCACGATTGCCCGCGCTCACCATCCCCTCGGAATACTGCGGATCTGGCTGGGGGGCTGACCCGGTCTTGATCCAGGTCAGGGTGCACGTCAGGGACATCTGCAAGACTTGCAACTGGAACCACTGTGGAGCCTGCGATGAGAATCCCACTCTTCTGTCTTGCCGCCGCCATCCTGTTGGCCGTCGGATGCAGCCGCGAACCATCGACGATGTCCGAGTCGGCATCAACGTCCGCAAGCGATTCCGGCGGATCCGCGAAAGGCGACTTCGGCCCGCCACGAGGCGAGCCGGTCAAGGCGGTGCTGACCGCGCCGCCGCAGGTGCCTCCGCCGACCGGGCGCAGCGTGCCGGCCAAGGTCATCGTCGAACTGGAAGTGATCGAGAAGGAGATGGCGATCTCCGAGGGCGTGACTTACACCTTCTGGACCTTCGGCGGCACGGTGCCGGGCAGCTTCATTCGCGTGCGCCAGGGCGACACCGTGGAATTCCACCTGATGAACGCGCCCGACAGCAAGATGCCGCACAACATCGACCTGCACGGCGTCACCGGTCCCGGTGGCGGCGCTGCGTCCAGTTTCACGGCGCCTGGCCACCGGTCGCGTTTCACGTTCAAGGCGCTCAATGCCGGCCTCTATGTCTATCACTGCGCGACCGCGCCGGTCGGCATGCATGTAGCCAATGGCATGTACGGCCTGATCCTGGTCGAGCCGCCGGACGGCATGCCCGCCGTGGACCGGGAGTACTACGTCATGCAGGGCGACTTCTACACGACCGGCAAGTACCGCGAGAAGGGGCGCCAGCCCTTCGACATGGAAAAGGCAATCGACGAGCACCCGACCTACGTGCTGTTCAATGGCGCCGAGGGCTCCCTCACCGGCGACAAGGCTCTCTCCGCGAAGACCGATGAAACCGTCCGCCTGTATGTCGGCAACGGCGGTCCGAACCTGGTGTCGAGCTTCCACGTCATCGGCGAGATATTCGACAAAGTGTGGTTCGAGGGCGGCACGCGCTTCCAGGAAAACGTGCAGACCACGCTGATCCCCGCCGGCGGCGCGGCGATGATGGAGTTCCACATCGAGGTACCCGGCAGCTACGTGCTGGTCGACCACAGCATCTTCCGAGCGTTCAACAAGGGTGCGCTGGCGATCCTCAAGGCCGACGGCCCGGAGAACAAGGCGATCTACTCCGGCAAGGAAGTGGACGAGATGTATCTCGGCGATCGCGCGCAGCCCAACCTGGCCGCAGTCGCGACGGCCGCCGCGGCAGCCAAGAGCGGCGCGCTTACGGTCGAACAGCAGATCCAGGCCGGCCAGGCGTTGTTCGCCGGCACCTGCTCGACTTGCCACCAGCCCGACGGCAAGGGCCTGGAAGGCGTGTTCCCGCCGCTCGCGAAGTCGGACTGGATCGCGAAGGACCCGAAGAACGTGCCAAACGCGATCCTGCACGGCATGCAGGGCAAGATCACGGTCAACGGCAAGGACTACAACTCGGTGATGCCACCGATGAGCCAGCTCACCGACGACGAGGTCGCAAACATTGCGACGTACGTGCTCAACAGCTGGGGCAACCCAGGTGGTCGGGTCACGAAGGGCGAGGCAGCAGCGATCCGCAAGCATCCACCGGCCACCAATTCAGGGAGTCACTGACGGTCTTGCGTTGTCTCGCCGCCCTGCCGCTCCTGGCCTTGCCACTCGCCGCCGCGACCGC
>CAYZDW010000316.1:0-5665 GCA_964477175.1 uncultured Steroidobacteraceae bacterium
TCAGCGCGGCGAGCACAAGCCGATACAGCGCGAAGGGCATCAGACCGATGCGCTCGATGACCCTGAGCAGCACGTGGATGCACAGGTAGCCGGTCCCGGCGGACACGGCGACACCCAGGCCCATCATCGCCCAGTCCGCGCCGTCGCCCGGCCCCGACAACAGTTGCAGAAATTCCCAGGCGCCCGCCATCGCGATGCCGGGCACCGCCAGCAGGAATGAGAATCGCGCGGCGGCAGAGCGTGTCAGCCCGAGCGAGCGCGCCATGGTCATCGTCACGCCGGAGCGCGAAGTGCCCGGCATGAGTGCGAGCGCCTGCGCGCAGCCGATCAACAGCGCATCGCGCCAGCCGACCGTGTATTCATCGCGACGTTGCGCGCCCAGACTATCGGCGAGCCACATCAGGAGGCCGAAGCCCGCGAGCGTCCCTGCGACGAACAACGGATTGCGCAGCATCTGCTCGATGAGATCTCCAAAGACGAGCCCCACCACCCCCACCGGGATCGTGCCGACGACGATGCACCAGGCGAGGCGACCGTCGGGTGTCAGGCCGCGGCCGGCCAGCGATGCAAACCAGGCGCGCGCCATCTGCAGGAGCTGTGCGCGAAAGTACGCGAGGACGGCGGCAAGCGTGCCGACGTGCACGGCGACGTCGAAGGCGAGGCCCTGGTCGGGCCAGCCGAGCAGATGCGGTACCAGGACCAGGTGGCCGGAGCTCGAGATCGGCAGGAATTCGGAAAGGCCCTGAACAATGGCCAGCACGATCGCATGTATCGGATCCACTCAATCCCCCGGAATGACTCGGCGAGTATCAATCATCGCAGAACCAGTACGACGCGTGATCCGGTGCCGTCATACATGATAAGCGTTAGAGGCTGGCCGAGAGATCGCGGAAGCTGAAGCCGGCAAGCGGGCCGGCGATGGCGCGCGTGAGGGCCATGACCTTGAAGCGCTCGCCCATCTCGCCCGGCAGCATCAGCATCGAGGCGCCCTGGGTCAGGGCAAGCCGTTCGCGCGTGCCGATGCTTTCGATCGCGGTGGCGAGTTCCCGGTCGATTCCGAGCGATGCGAGGAAATGGGCCTGCGTTGCAAAACCTGCGACCTCGAGGCCGGCGGCTTTGCCTGAGTCCGCGACCGCCGAGAAATCGACCCAGGCCGTGAGGTCCTGCAGGCCCGGGCGCGCCAATACGTCTTCGACGCGCCGGTGCCGGTAGAAACCGCACAAGCTGCCGCCGTCGCGCGACGCGTGGTAGTACTGGGCGCGCGGCAGGCCGTAGTCGATCAGGATCAGCGCGCCCTTCTCCATCGTTGCGGTTGCGGCAGCGATCCAGGCCGGCAGCATCGGCCGCAGCTCCGACACGTAACCCGAAGACAAGGGTATGGGCATTGCGGCCGCGAGCTCCGCGACGGCAATCGCAAGCGACTGGTCCGCCGGGCGCGGCTGCCAGTCGAATCCCTCGCCTGCGGCGGTGACGCCAATAGCCTCACAGCCTGCGGCACGAGTGCGGAAGCGATCGACCGGCTGCGCATCGAGGACTTCGTTTGCGAGCGCCACGCCTTGCCAGGCCGCGGCCGGCGGCCCGTTCAGCCACTCGACCCGTTCAGCCAGCGCAGGAAGCTGCCCAATTCGCGCACGCTGCAAGGCGCGTAGCGGCGCACTGATCTCGACGATGCGATAACGGCGCGGCAGCGCATCAAGACCGGCCAGTGCCTGCAGGAGATCGGCGGCAAGCACGCCGCTGCCGGCCCCGTACTCGACCAGGTCGCCGCCGCCCGTGCGTTCCAGCAACTCGACGATCTGGATCGCGAGGCAGCGCGCGAACAGCGGCGACAGTTCCGGCGCCGTTACGAAATCGCCACCTGGCCCGAATCTCGCCTGGCCCGCCATGTAATAGCCGAGTCCCGGCGCATAGAGCGCGGCGTTCATGAACCGCGAAAACGGCAGCCAGCCGCCGGCCGACGCGATCAGCGTGCGCACGTATTCCGCGACGCGTGCGCTGTGTGCGGCCTCATCGGATGCCAGTTGCGGCGGCGCATCGGGGATCAGCATCGTGTGGCCCGCGGCCCATGGTATCGTCGCCAACCGGCTCCCCCAGCGACCGGAATGCGATGCCGAGAGCCCCTGCCCCGCCACTGAAGGACAAGGTCGTGCTGATCACCGGCGCGGCGCGGCGCATCGGTGCGGTGCTCGCACTTGCCTTCCACGAGCGCGGCGCCAGGGTCGCGGTCCATTACCGCAGTTCGGAAGCGGAGGCCGCGAAACTCGTCGCCGGCATGAATGCTCGCCGACGGGGATCCGCACTTGCGATCGGCGCCGACCTGCACGACCTGGCCGCGCTCGCCGCCCTGCCCGGCTCCGTCGTCAGGACCCTCGGCCGCCTCGACGTGCTGATCAACAATGCGTCGACCTTCTACCCGACGCCCGTCGGGCAAATCACGGCCGCGCAATTCGAGGACCTGATCGGCACGAATCTGCGCGCACCTCTCTTTCTGTCGCAGGCCGCGGCGGCTGAGCTCCGCCTGCGCGAAGGACTCATCCTCAACATCGCCGACATCCATGCATTGCGGCCGCTCAAGCGGCATCCGGTCTATTGCGCCGCGAAGGCCGCGCTCGTGATGCTGACGCGCTCGCTCGCTCGCGAACTCGGCCCGCGCGTACGCGTCAACGCGATCGCGCCCGGGCCGGTTCTGTGGCCCGCCGGCGGCGTCGATGCCGCGCTCAAGCGACGTATCGTCGCCCGCACGGCGCTGAAACGCAGCGGAACGCCTGCAGATGTCGCGAAGGCTGCGCTCTTTTTCGCGACCGAAGCGCCGTTCGTGACCGGCGAAGTGCTGGTCATCGACGGCGGGCGTCGGCTCGGCGGCGAGGACCGCTAGCGGGTGCATCAATCCTTCCCCTCGAGCGAAACCTCGCAGAGCGCATGCGCGCTTCGGTCAAAGCGCCGCCACAGCGCGCCGTAGGTCTCACCGAGCAGCGGGTGCTTCAGGTCGGGCGCGAGTTCAGCCAGTGGCCCGAGCACGTAGGCGCGCTCGGTCAAATCGACGCGCGGCAAATCGACGCCCGGGAAGCGCCCGACGAGGTCCCCGTATAACAGCAGATCCAGGTCCAGCGAGCGCGGCGCCCACTTCGCCGCGCCGCGCTCGCGCCCGCAGGCCTTTTCGACCGCCTTCAGGCGCTCGAGCAGGAGCGCGAGCGGCTCGTTGGTCTCGAAAGCGACGACCACGTTGATAAAGTCGTCGCCCACGAATCCGACTGCCGCATTCGCATAGGCGTGCGAGACGCGCAGTCCCGGATAGGCGGCGGCAAGTGCTGCGACAGCCTGGCGCAGATGGGCGCGCGGCTGGATGTTGCTGCCGGCCGCGACGAAGGCTTCAGGCATCGCGGCTGCGCTCGATGATCACGCCGACGTCCCTGGCATGCCGGATCGCGCCCGGCTTGTGCACCGTCACACGCACGTGCTCGACCGGAAACTCCGCGAGCACCAGGCTCGCGATGCGCTCGGCCAGCGTTTCGACGAGCTGGAAGCGGCTATCCTCGACGAAGGCCAGCACGCGCTTCGCGACCGACTTGTAATTGAGCGTGTCGTCGATGGAGTCGCTCTGCGCCGCAGCGGCCAGGTCCAGAGACATCTCGAGGTCGATCTCGACGCGTTGCCGGACCTCGCGTTCCCAGTCGAAGATCCCGATCATGGCCTCGGTCGAGAGCGACGTCATGAAAATCTTGTCCACGTTGCCCCTCAATGCCGCGGCGCGGCCAGTTCGTCCAACGGCCAGCGCGCACGGGCGCGCACGGGAAGCGCCTCGCGCTCGCCCGCCGCGAGCCGCGCATGCCCGGCGAGCGCGATCATCGCGGCATTGTCAGTGCAGAACTCGGGCCGCGGATAATGCACGCGACCACCCGCCGCAGCGACCGCCCCCGCAAGTTCCTCGCGCAGGCGCCGGTTCGCGCCGACGCCACCGGCCACGACCAGCTCCCAAACCCCGGTCTGCCGCAGGGCGCGTAGCGCCTTGGCGACGAGCGTCTCGACCATCGCTGACTCGAATCCGCGCGCGACATCGGCGCGCGCCTGCGCATCGAGGGCGCGGCCGCGGATCGCGACGACGACCGCGGTTTTGAGCCCGCTGAAGCTGAAGTCGAGCCCCGGCCGGTCGAGCATCGGCCGCGGAAACTCGAACACGCCGTCGCGACCCGACTCGGCGAGCGCCGCGAGCGCGGGCCCGCCCGGGTAGTCGAGACCGAGCAGCTTGGCGGTCTTGTCGAAAGCTTCGCCGGCCGCGTCATCAAGAGTCTCGCCGAGGATCCGGTAACGGCCGAGCCCGGCGACTTCAACCAGCATCGTGTGGCCGCCGGAGACCAGCAGCGCGATGAACGGGAAATCCGGCGCCCCGGGCTCGAGCTGCGGCGCCAGCAGGTGGCCTTCGAGATGGTGTACGCCGACGACCGGCACGCCCCAGGCATAGCCCAGGCTGCGTGCCACCGTGGCGCCGACGAGCAGCGCGCCGATCAGGCCGGGGCCGGCTGTATAGGCAATGCCATCAATGGCTTGCGGGGCCAGGTCGGCTTCCTTGAGGCTGTCCTCGATCATCGGCAGGAGGCGTTCGACGTGCTCGCGGGAGGCGAGTTCGGGCACGACTCCGCCGTGGGGCCGGTGCAGCTCAACTTGGCTCCACACGCGATTGGCCATGAGGCCGCGCTCGCCGTCGTACACGGCAACCGCGGTCTCGTCGCAGGAGGTCTCGATTCCGAGGACTTTCCTGACGCTATGCTTTTGATTTTCCGGGGGCAGATCACTACAATTCCGGGCCCTTTCCCCGGGGCAGCTCCGGGGGGTCGCCTGTCAAACGAGGTTTGAATGCCGAGCGTCCGTATCCGCGAGAACGAGTATTTCGACGCCGCGCTGCGCCGTTTCAAGCGCGCCTGCGAAAAGGCCGGCGTGCTGACTGAACTGCGTCGTCGGGAATTCTACGAGAAGCCCACCCAGGAACGGAAACGCAAAAAGGCCGCGGCGATCAAGCGGCACCTCAAGCGCGCCTCGCGCGACGGCGGCCGCAGCGCCACGCGCTGATCCCGGGATGACCCTCAAGGCCCGCATCACCGAAGAAATGAAGACTGCGATGCGCTCGGGCGAGAAGGATCGCCTCTCGTGCATCCGCATGCTGCAGGCCGGCATCCAGCAACGCGAAGTGGACGAACGCATCATGCTCGACGACGCGCAGGTGGTCTCCGTCATCGACAAAATGATCAAGCAGCGGCGCGAATCGGTGATCCAGTTCGAGGCCGGCAAGCGTGCCGACCTCGTCGCGAAGGAATCGGCCGAGATCGCCTGGCTCACTGCCTACCTGCCCGCCCAGCTCGGCGACACCGAGCTCGAGGCGCTGATCCATGATGCCATCGCCGCGACCGGCGCCGCATCCATGAAAGACATGGGCAAGGTCATGGGCTGGCTGAAGCCCAAGGCCCAGGGCCGCACCGACATCGGCGCGCTGTCGGCGCGCATCAAGGCCGCGCTGGGCGGCTGAACACATGAGCCCCAGCAAGGTCCCCGAGGGCGAGACGCGCGGTTTCATCGTGCCGATCGGCGGCGCCGAGAACAAGGAAAACGACCCGCGCATCCTCGAGCGCTTCGTGCGCGTTTCGGGTGGTGACGACGCCGACATCGTCGTGAT
>CAYZDW010000317.1:0-4184 GCA_964477175.1 uncultured Steroidobacteraceae bacterium
GCGCGACATTCCTGCACGGCTACTCGAGCGTATTCGGTCTGATCCGGCCGCGAACGGCCGGAAGCTCTTGATAGAATCCGCCGACCAACTTCCTGGAGATTCCAGTCATGCGACGCCTGCTGCTGTTCGCCGCGATCGCGACCTTCTCGCTGCCCGCCCCGGCCGCGCCCCGCGGCCTGAACGCGGCCGACCTCGTGACGCTCGCGCGCATCAGCGAGCCGCAGCTGTCGCCTGACGGCCGGCGCATCGTCTACTCGCTGCGCGAGACGGATCTCGCGGCCGACCGCGGCCGCAGCGATCTCTGGCTGCTCGATGTCGACGGCCAGTCGGCGCCACGCCGGCTGACCGGCAGCGAGGAGAATGACACCGCGGCCGATTGGGCGCCGGATGGCAGCGGCGTCTACTTCCTGTCCTCGCGTACAGGTGTAGCGCAGGTCTGGTACCTGCCGGTAACGGGCGGCGAAGCCGCCCAGGTCACGCGCCTGCCGCTTGACGTCGGCGGCTTCCGGCTCTCACCGCGGGGCGACCGGCTGCTGCTCGCGATCGAGGTGTTTCCGGACTGCGCCGACCTCGATTGCACGCGCAAGCGGCTCGACGAGCAGAAGGCCGCCAAGCGGCACGGCCAGCGTTACGACCAGCTGTTCGTCCGGCACTGGGACAAGTGGAAGGACGGGCGCGTGTCGCAGTTGTTCGCGCTCGCGCTGGATGGCGAGCGCAAGGCATCGGGAGCGCCGGTGGCACTCACCACGGCGCTCGACGCCGACGTACCGTCCAGGCCATTCGGCGGCCGCCAGGACTACGACTTCAGCCCGGACGGCGGCCAGGTCGTGTTCGCGGCGAGGATCCGCGGCCGCATCGAACCCCAGTCGACGAATTTCGACATTTACCGCGCGCCGACCGACGGCAGCGCCGCACCGGTCAACCTGACTGCGGACAATCCGGCCTGGGACGCGCAGCCGGCGTATTCACCGGACGGCCGGCTGATCGCATATCTCGCGATGGCGCGGCCCGGCTTCGAGGCCGATCGCTTTCGACTCGTGGTGCGCGATGCGTCAACCGGAGAAGTGCGTTTCACGACCAGCGACTGGGACCGCTCGATCGGCGCCTTCCGGTTTTCCGCGGACGGCCGGCAGATTTATGCAGTGACTGACCACCTGGGCCAGCACCCACTCTGGTCGATCAGCCTGAAAGACGGTTCGCGAAAGATGTTGACCGGGCCCGGCGACGTCACCGAGTTCGACCTGGCGGGTGATCGTATCGTGTACGCGTTGCAGAGCCTGACCTCGCCGGCCGACTTATTCGTTATCAACAGTCGTGCGGCGCCACGGCGGCTGACCGAGGTCAATGCCGCGCGCCTGACCGAAGTCCGATTCGGCGAGCCGGAACAATTCAGCTTCGCGGGCGCCGGCGGCGAGCAGGTCTACGGCTACGCGGTCAAGCCGTGGAACTGGGAGCCGGGAAAGTCCTACCCGATCGCCTTCATCGTGCACGGCGGTCCGCAGTCGAGCTATGCGAACACCTGGAGTTATCGCTGGAACCCGCAGATCTACGCGGGAGCGGGCTATGCGGCCGTGTTCATCGACTTCCACGGTTCACAAGGCTATGGGCAGGCGTTCACCGATTCGATCAGCGGCGACTGGGGCGGCAAGCCGCTCGAGGACTTGAGAAAGGGCCTCGCCTTCGCGCGAGCGCGCTACCCTTGGCTCGCCGGCGACCGCGCCTGCGCGCTCGGCGGTTCCTATGGCGGCTACATGATGAACTGGATCGCCGGCAACTGGCCGGACGGATTCCGTTGCCTCGTGAATCATGCCGGCCTGTTCGACCACCGGATGATGTACTACTCGACCGAGGAACTCTGGTTCCCCGAGTGGGATCATGGCGGACCCTACCACGACAACCCGGCCAAGCACGAGGAGACCAATCCGGCCAATCACGTGCTGGCCTGGAAGACGCCGATGCTCGTGATCCACGGTGCGCTCGATTACCGCGTGCCCTATTCGCAGGGCCTCGCGACCTTCACGGCGCTGCAGGAGCGCGGCATCGAAAGCCGGTTACTGTTCTTCCCGGACGAGAACCACTGGATCCTGAAACCGGCCAACAGCCAGCAATGGCACGAGGAAGTGCTGGGCTGGCTCGACGGGCACCTGCGTAACTAGGAATCCTGCCGCCACTCCGCGCGGTACGAGCGGCCGAGCGCGATGATGCGCTCGAGCAGCGACGGGTAGTCGATGCCGTCGTGCAGCGCCGCATCGCAGAAATCCTCCTCTGCCGCAAGATTCGGGTTGGCGTTGGCCTCGAGCGCGAATGCCGTGCCGTCGGCGCGCAGGCGAAAATCCATGCGCGCGTAGCCCGACATATGCAGCGCCCGGTAGATGCGGCGCGCCAGCCGGTCGAGTCTTTCGGCCAGTCCCGCGGGCAGGTCGGCCGCCGCGCAGCTCGTGATCCTGTGCCGTTCCTGGTAGGCCCGGTCCCACTTGGCCTTGCGCGTCGCGATTGCGGCCCTGCCGTCCTTGAGTTCTCCGAAGATGAACTCCCAGGGCGTCAGCGTGCGGACCCGCTCGTTGCCGAGCACCGCGACATACAGTTCGCGACCCTCGATGAATTCCTCGACCAGCGCGTCGGAGGCCGTGTGCTCGTGGACGAACCCGATGCGTTCGCGCAGCCGCGCCTGATCCTCGACCAATGACGCCTGCGCGATGCCGAGCGACGCGTCCTCGGTCGCCGACTTGACGAACAACGGATAGCGCAGCCGCGCCGGGATGCGGATCGCCCGGCCGCGCTTGAACACGGCGAACTGCGGCGTCGGGATGCGGTGGTAGGCAAGTATCTGCTTGGTCAGCACCTTGTTCCGCGACAGCATCATGCCGCGTGGATTGCAGCCCGTGTAGGGCTGGCGCAGCAGCTCGAGATAGGCGACCACGTGCTGGTCATAGGTCACGATGCCTCCGAATTCCTCCAGCAGGTTGAAGCAGATCTGCGGCTGCCATTCGCGGATCATCGTGCGCAGCTCGCCGAGGCTGTCACCGATGCCGAGCGGGCGCACGTCGTGTCCGGACTGGCGCAACCGCTTGATCACGTCGAATTCCGTGCGGAATTCGTCGGCTTGCTGCGCCGTGCAGCCATCGAGCGTTTCGGGCGGAACCAGGGTCTCGTGGACCAGCACGAGGATGCGCAACTTTTTCATGCGCGTGATCGCCCGGCCTTGAAGAGCGCATCGGCCATCGCCTCGATCTCGTCGCCGCGCGCGAGCACCGCGCGCCAGGCGGGCGGCAGCGCCGCCGCGCCGTAATGCGCGCCGGCGAGCTGCCCGACCATCGCGGCCGTGACATCGGCCTCGCCGCCCAGGCCCGCCGCCACGAGCAGGCATTCCAGCGGATTGCCGCCGCGTTCGAAGGCCCACAGCCCGGCCTCGAGGGCGCCGGCCGCCGCGTGCGCACCGATGACGATCGCGCGCGGCTTGTTGCGGCGCCACGAGCCCGCGGCGACGTCGCGCACGCGCGCCTTCAGCGCAACCGAGTCCCACAGGCCGGGCACGGGGCTGTAGTGCGGTGCGAGCAGCTCGGCCTTGCTCGCACCCGCGAGCGCGCCAGCGAGCAGTCCGGCGAAGTAACGCACCGCGTCCAGCGTCAGCGGCGCCTGGTGGGTGATGCGCGCACAACTGACTGCTGCTTCGACCGCTTCGCGCGGATTCGACGCAAAGCAGGCGACCGCCGGCCCGATCCTCGCCAGCGGCTCGGCATCCGCGCGCGCCGGGTCATGGGATCCCGCGAAAGGGTTGCCGGTCCATTGCGCCGTCGCGAGCGCTCGCGCCGTGGCGGCGCTGATGCCGACACAGCGACCGGTGCTCGACCAGCGCCCCTCCTTCTGCCATTGCTGGTAGCGCTGCAGCTGGTCGGCCGCATCCACCCCATTGCGCGCGATCAGGCTTTCGGCCAGGCACAGCGCCAGCGCCGTCTTGTCAGTCCAGGCGCCGGCGGGCAGCCCGTGCGGGCCGCCGGCCCGGAGATCGCTGCTGACCTCGAATGTGCCGGGCCGCTGTCCCCGAGCGGACTGGCCAAGCGCGTCGCCCGCGGCGAGACCGAGCAGCAGGCCCCGGTAGCGATCGCGCGGCTCGCCGGACGGTGGCGCCGGCGCCGCCATTGGCATTGGATCCGTCAGGGGCGCGATCGCAGCGCGTGGTCGCA
>CAYZDW010000318.1:0-2916 GCA_964477175.1 uncultured Steroidobacteraceae bacterium
CAGGTTGCCCATGCCGTAATCGACGACAGCGACGTCAGTCATGACTTCGTCTGTTCCACGTTCAAGGTTCCGGGTTCCGGGCGGCATTGAAACCTGATTCTGAATCGTGTACCCCGAACTTTGAACCTTGAACTTTGAACCCGGAACATGGAACTCGGAACATGGAACTCGGAACCCGGAACAGGCGACCGCCCTAAAGGGAGCCTTTGGTGGAAGGCACGTCCTGCACGCGCGCGTCGGCCTCGACCGCCATGCGCAGCGCGCGCGCGAACGCCTTGAACGCCGTTTCCGCCTGGTGGTGGGCGTTCGTGCCTTTGAGGTTGTCGACGTGCAGCGTCACCTGCGCGTGATTGACGAAGCCCTGGAAGAATTCGTGCACCAGGTCGACGTCGAACTCGCCGATGCGCGCGCGCGCGAACTCGATGTGGTACTCGAGGCCGGGCCGTCCCGAGAGGTCCACCACCGCCCGCGACAGCGCCTCGTCGAGCGGCACGTAGGCGTGTCCGTAGCGGCGCACGCCTTGCTTGTCGCCCATCGCCTGGGCGAACGCCTGTCCGAGCGTGATGCCCACGTCCTCGACAGTGTGGTGCGCGTCGATGTTGAGGTCTCCGTTCGCCGACACCTCGAGGTCGAACACGCCGTGGCGCGCGACCTGCTCCAGCATGTGGTCGAGAAACGGCACGCCCGTCGCGATGCGGGCTTTGCCGGAGCCGTCGACGTTGAGCTTGACGCCGATCCGGGTCTCTTTCGTGTTGCGGGTGACTTCGGCTTTACGCATGGCCGTGCTGGCGGCGCTACGGGCGTGCCGCGCGCGAAACGGGCGTGGATTTCAAGCGTTGAGGGTCTGGGTCAATGCGGTCAGGAAGGCGGTATTCTCATCCGGCGTGCCGACCGTCACCCGCAGGCAATCCGCGAGCAAGCGATGAGAACCGTGAAGACTCTTGATCAGAACTCCGCGTCGTTTCAGTCCGTCGAAAACGCGCTCCGCGTGGCTGACTCTGAACAGTATAAAGTTGGCGTCGCTCGGAAATGCGGTCACTCCAGGCGCCTGCTGCAGCTCGCGCAGCAAGCGACTCCGTTCAAGCTTGATCGCCGCCGCCTGGTCTGTCAACACCGCATCATGTTGCAGCACCTCGCCGGCGACGATCTGCGTCAACGTGTTGACATTATACGGCAAACGCACCTTTTCGAGCTGCCCGATCCAGCGCCCGGGGCCGATCAACGCGCCGAGCCGGATGCCCGCGAGTCCGAGCTTGGACAGTGTCCGCATCACCAGCAGGTTCGGGTGGCGCGCGAGGCGCGGAATGAAGCTCGCTCCGGCAAACGCGTGATACGCCTCGTCCACCACCACCAGCCCCGGCGCGGCCTCGATGATCCGCTCGATCAAATCGGCGTCGAACAGGTTGCCGGTCGGATTGTTGGGATAGGCGATGAAGACGAGCCCCGGCCGATGCTGCTCGATCGCGCCCAGCAGCCGCTCGATATCGAGCGAGTAGTCCTCGCGCAAATCCACGCCGACGTAGCGCGCCCCCGCGACGGTCGCGATCATGCGGAACATCACGAAGGACGGCTCCACGCCGAGCACGGCCGCACCCGGCTTTGCGCCCGCCAGCGCGAGCATCTGGATCAACTCGTCGGAGCCGTTGCCCAGCAGCAGTTCCATGCTGTCCGGCACGGCGAGCGCCCGGCGCAGCCGCGCCTTGAGCGCAGTCGCCCCCGGATCGGGATAGCGGTTGAGCGCGGCTGCCTCCACCAGCTGCGCAATCCGGCTCCGCAGTTCCGGCGGCAGCCGGTACGGATTCTCCATCGCGTCGAGCTTCACCATGCCCGTCGCGTCGGGAACGGGGTACGCCGTCAGCGCGCGGATCTCGTCGCGAATGATCTCTTCGGGGGTTTTGGACATACTGATTAACCGCCAAGACGCGAAGGCGCAAAGGGTTCGCAAAGAAGACAATATTCGAATTACTTTGCGTGATCTTTGCGTCTCTGCGCCTTTGCGGTTGGTTGTTTCATGCGGTATTCGGCCGCCTTCGCGTGCGCCGTCAGCCCCTCGCCGCGCGCGAGCGTCGCGGCGAGGGCGCCGAGCCCGTGCGCGGCCTCGCGCGAGACGCGGATCACGCTCGAGCGCTTCTGGAAATCGTAGACGCCGAGCGGCGAGGAGAAGCGCGCGGTGCGCGAAGTGGGCAGCACGTGGTTCGGGCCCGCGCAGTAGTCGCCGAGCGCTTCCGAGCTGTAGGCGCCGAGGAAGATGGCGCCGGCATGCCGGATCTTCGGCAACAGCGCATCCGGGTCCCTGACGGACAGCTCCAGGTGCTCCGGCGCGATGCGATTCACCAGCCGGCATGCCTCGTCGAGGTTGCGCGCCTGGATGAGCGCCCCGCGTTTAGACAGCGCGGTGGCGATCACTTCGCGCCGTGGCAACGCGGCGAGCTGGCGCGTCATGCTGGCGGCGACCGCATCGATGAACGCGGCATCAGGCGTGATCAGGATCGCCTGCGCCAGCTCGTCGTGTTCGGCCTGAGCGAAGAGATCCATCGCCACCCAGTCGGCGTCCGTGTCGCCGTCACACACCACCACCACCTCCGACGGCCCCGCGATCATGTCGATGCCGACCACGCCGAACACGCGCCGCTTGGCGGCCGCGACGTAGGCATTGCCCGGACCCACGATCTTGTCCACCGCGGGAATCGTCGCGGTGCCGTAGGCGAGCGCGGCGACCGCCTGCGCTCCGCCGACGCAGAACACGCGGTCCACGCCGCAGATCGCGGCCGCCGCGAGCACGAGATCGTTGCGCTCGCCGTCCGGGGCCGGCGCCACCATGATGATTTCGCGCACGCCGGCCACCTTTGCCGGCACCGCGTTCATGATCACCGACGACGGATAAGCCGCTTTTCCGCCCGGCACGTAGATGCCGAC
>CAYZDW010000319.1:0-16045 GCA_964477175.1 uncultured Steroidobacteraceae bacterium
AGTATCGCGTCGTGGCGCCGGATCCACTCCAGGACCATCGCCGCATGCTCTTTTTCTTCGTCACGGTTGTGGGCAAGGATCGCGCGCAGCGCCGGATCCTTGCAGGCATCGGCGCGCTGGTTGTACCAGTCGATCGCCTCCAGCTCCTCCATCAGCGAGACGATCGCGCGGTGCATGTCGCGCGTTTCGTCCGACAGTTCCCCGATCGGCTCGTGGTATCCAACGCTCGACATCGTCATTCTCCCCCCGGCTTCCGGTTCAGGGCGCCGGCCGCCGAAACAGCGACGCAAAATCGTGGACCGGCCGGTAGCCGAGCCTGGCGATCGCCCTGTCGACAACATAAACACGGTCGATGGATTCGGGCAACCCCCAGCCGCGTCGCGCGAACTCGGCGAGGGCCCAGGGGTGGCGGGTCAGCACGACCGTTCCTGCGTCGGACAGAAGGGCATCGCAATCGTCGATCGAGAACGGGGAGCGGGCCGAGATATTGAAGACCTCGAAACCCGAAAACCCCGCTCCCAGCGCCATTTCGTGGGCCTGGGCGACGTCTTCGGCGTCGACGCCGCGATACAGGCGGTAGATCGCGATGAGGCGCGGATGCTCCGGAAAGCAGCGCGACATCCGCAGGCTGACACAGGTCATGCCGGCCCGCGCCGCCGCCGCACAGGCTTCCTCGGCCGCAAGCTTGGTCTCGTCGTAGATATCGCGCGGTTGCGGCTGCAGGTCTTCGGTGACCCAAACGGCCCGGTTGCCGGCGGGCACGAGTGCGCCGCCGTACAGCGAGGTCGTGCTCGTGTAAACGAAGCGGCCGATGCCGGCTTCGCCGCAGGCTGCGAGCAGGCGCCGCGTTCCCTCGATGTTGACGCGCCGGAAATCCTCCGCAGATCGCAGGCCCAGGTCCGGCGCATGCAGCGAGGCCGTGTGGACGATCGCGTCGACATCGACGCACAGCCCCGCCAATAGTTGCGCATCGCAGATGTCGCCGATGACCGTCGTCATCGGCCCGGGCCGCAGGTCCAGCCCGATGAGCTGGTGCCGCAACGAGAGCCGTGCGCCGATCGCGCCGCCGATGCGTCCGGAAGAGCCCGTCACCAGTATCCGCATGCCAGGGGATCCTGTGATTCACTCCCATGTGCCCGCGTTGCGGCCTCAGACCGTCTGGCGCAAGGCGCGGTCCGCAGGGAATATGTCGATATTCCCAAGGACCGCAACACCGCACCAGACGGTCTGAGGCGCAACCCGATCAATTGTTTGGTACTCATTTATGGGACGGGATCGAAATGGCCCGTGGCGTCGTTGCTCCTCACTCGTGTACCTCGGTACACCACGGTCGTCGCGGGCACATGGGAGTGAATCACAGGCCTAGCGCACGTCGAAGTGCACGCGGTTGCTGACGCGGCAGACCAGTTCATAGGAGATCGTTCCGGCCGCCGCGGCCACGGTCTCGACGGGCACTCCGGCTCCCCAGAGCACGACCGGATCGCCGACCGCGACCCGCGGCAGCTCCGTCACGTCGATCGTCAGCATGTCCATCGACACGCGACCGGCCAACACGGCCGGCATCCTATTGACCAGCACCGGCGTCCCGGCCGCGGTATTGCGCGGATAGCCGTCGCCGTAACCGGCCGCGGCGACGGCAATGCGCGTCGCCCGCGGCGCGATCCAGGTCCCGCCATAGCCGACGCGATCGCCTGCCGACAGCTCCTTGAGGGCGATCACATGGGTCTCGAGCGTCATCGCGGGCCGCAACCCCAGGTCCGCGCCCGTGGCATCCGCAAACGGCGAAATCCCGTACAGCATCAGGCCCGGCCTGACCCAGTCGGCGCGCGTCTCGGGCCAGCCGATCAGGCCGGCAGAGTTGGCGATGCTGCGCTCGCCAGGCAGTCCCAGGGTCGCTTGCGCGAAGGACTCGAGCTGGGCGCGGGTGCGCTCATTGTCCCGCAGATCGGCGCAGGCCAGGTGCGTCATGAGCGTCATTGGCCGCACGATGGACTGGCACGCGGCGAGGCGCGCGAGCGCCACGGGCAGCTCGCCGGGCCGGAATCCCAGCCGGCCCATGCCACTGTCGATTTTCAGCCAGATGCGGAATGGATGCTCGCCGCGCCAGGCCTCGAGCAAGGCGATCTGCTCCGGCTGGTGCACGACCAGTTCGAATCCGTGGTGGGCGGCCTCGCGCAGCTGCTCGGCGCCCTGCACGCCCTCGAGCACGACGATGCGCCCGCGAAGACCGGCCGCGCGCAGCGTGACTGCCTCGCCAGGCCGCGCCACCGCGAATGCGTCCGCGCCCGCGAGTGCTGCGGCCACCGGTGCCATGCCGTGGCCATAGGCATTCGCCTTGAGAACGGCCAGCACCCGGCTGCCGGGCGCGAATTCGCGCACGCGGGAGAGATTGTGGCGCAGCGCCGCCGTGTCGACGACGGCACGAATCACAGGGGTCAGAACACGCCCTCGCCGTAGGACTCGGCGACCAGGTTCTCGAAGCGCGTGTATTCGCCGAGGAAGGTCAGCTGCACCTCGCCGATCGGGCCATTGCGCTGCTTCGCGATGATGATGTCCGCGATGCCCTTGCGGGTCGTGTTCGGGTCGTACACTTCTTCGCGGTAGATCAGCAGGATCAGATCGCTGTCCTGCTCGATCGCGCCGGACTCGCGCAGGTCGGACATCACCGGCTTCTTGTCGGTGCGTTGCTCGACCGCGCGATTGAGCTGCGACAACGCGACGACGGGCACCTGCAGTTCCTTGGCAAGCGCCTTCAGGCTGCGCGAGATCTCCGAAATCTCGGTCGCGCGATTCTCCTTGGTTCCCGGCACCTGCATGAGTTGCAGGTAGTCGACGACGATGAGGCCGAGGCCTTTCTCGCGCTTTAGCCGGCGCGCGCGCGCGCGCACCTCGGTCGGCGTCAGGGCAGGCGTCTCGTCCACGTACAGCGGGGCGTTCGACAACTGCGCCATCGCGCCCTGGATCCTCGACCAGTCCTCTTCCGTGAAACTGCCGGTGCGCAGGTGACTCTGATTGACGCGCCCCAGCGACGAGATCAGGCGCAGCGTCAGCTGCTCGGCCGACATCTCCATCGAGAAGATCGCCGACGGCACGCCTTTCGCGATCGCCGCGTTCTCCGCGATATTGATCGCGAGCGTCGTCTTGCCCATCGACGGCCGCCCTGCGATCACGACCAGGTCGCCTGCCTGCAGGCCGGTGGTCTTGCGGTCGAGCTGCGTGAAGCCGGTCGGCACGCCCCGAATTTCGCCCGGCGTCTGGTGCAGCAGGTCGAGCCGGTCGATCGTCTGGGGCAGCACGTCCCTGATCGCGATGAAACCGGAACGCGAACGGCTGCCGCGCTCGGCGATCTCGAAAACCCGCCGCTCGGCCTCGTCGACGATTTCGCTTGCGGACCGGCCCTTACCGTCGAGCGCCGCCGCCGCGATCTCGCCGCCGGCAGCCACGAGCTGTCGCAGGATCGACCGCTCGCGGATGATCTCGGCATAGGCGCGGACATTGGTCGCGCTCGGCGTGTCGCGCGCAATCGTGCCCAGATAGGCGAGCCCGCCGATCTCCTCGAGCCGGCCCTTGCGCTCCAGGTGTTCCGAGACGGTCACCGCATCGCAGGCCCCGCGAATCTCGGCGACTTCGGTGATCGCCTCGAAGATCAGCCGGTGGTCGCGGCGATAGAAGTCGGCGGCCGTGACGATGTCAGCAACGGCATCCCAGGCATTGGCGTCCAGCATCAGGCCGCCGAGCACCGCCTGTTCGGCCTCGACCGAATGCGGCGGCGTGCGGATCTCGTCCTGGCGGATCATCGGGACCATGGGTTGAGCTTACACGGAGCGCCCGGCACCGGGCGCCGCCGGCGCTTACTCCTCCGCGACGACCGAAAGCGGCACCTCGATGTCGATGTCGCTGTGCAGGTGCAGCGTGATCACGTGGTCACCGACGGTGCGGATCGGTCCGCCCGGCAGGCGCACTTCCGCGCGCTCGATCCGGTGGCCGGCCACCGAACAGGCTTCGGCGATGTCGGTCGTGCTGATCGATCCGAACAGCTTGCCCTCATTGCCCGCCTTGGCGGTGATGGAGAGCCGCAAGCCCTCGAGCGCAGCGGCCCGCGCCCGCGCGGCTTCAAGGTCCGTGGCGGCGCGGGTTTCAAGCTCGACACGCCGGGCCTCGAATCTGGCGATGTTCGCGGCGGTCGCCAGTGTGGCCTTGCCGCCGGGCAACAGGTAATTCCGGCCGAACCCGGGCTTGACCCGAACCCGGTCGCCGATGTCGCCCAGATTGGCGATCTTTTGCAGCAGGATGACTTCCATGATTGCACCGTCTCCGTTGTCTGTCGGATGCTTGCCGGCCCGGATCCTCAGCTGCCCGCGTCACCGGGCCGGCGCCCGAAACGTTCGCGAAAGCGGACCCAGGTGTCCGCAAAACCGATGCCTACCAGCACCAGCACCGCCGGCTGGATCAATGCGGCGAGGTAGGCGAGTATCACTGGTAGCAGGCCGATGACCTGCAGCTCGCGTAGCCCGTGGACAACCGCGAGCGCCTGCAGAAGGAACGCGGCCGCCAGCACGATCACCAGATCGTCCGCCGCATGCCAGCCCGGTGCGAACACGCGCTGCGCGACGAGACTGACGACGAAGGCACCGACGAAGACCCAGGCGATGAACCGGCCGAGCCGCAGCTGCCGGAACTCGTGCCCGAACAGTCCGGGTTCGCGCATCCGGCCAAATGCCCAAAGACCCGCGAACTGGGCGAGCATCGCGTGCAGCAGCACCATCCAGGCGAGCGCCGCCCAGGCGAACCGCGAGGTGACCTTACCGATCTCCTGCGCCGAACTCTCGATCCCGGATTTCGACAGTGTCTCCGCCATCTGCCGCAGCAGTGGCTCCAGTTCGGCAATGAGCGGCGCCAGCGCGCCTTGGGGATCGCCGACGAGCGCGTGGATCGCCAGCAACAGGAACCCCGCACCGAGCGTCACGGCCTGGAACACGAAACTCAGGCTGCGGGTCGTGTCGAGCGCGGTGGCGGCGAGATACGACGGCAACAGCATTGCGATGACGATGACCAGCGCGGTAGCGGCGCCAAATGCCGATGCGAACACCCAGAACAGTGCGAGCGCGGCTCCCAGCGCCGCAACGGCAGCCATTGCGGGTCCGCCCGACAGCATTGCAAGCACGACGACGCCGGCCGGCAGCCACGCCGCAAAAGGCAACGCGAAGAGCGCGACGAACGCAGCCAGCCCTGCCGCCAGGAAGGTCCGGGCTGGATGGCCGGTCGCCCAGTGGATCAGCGCAGTCATCGGATCAATCGCGATCGCGGGCCCGCCGCCCGAACGCCTCAGTGCTGGTCCGTGTACGGCAGCAGGCCCAGGTAGCGCGCGCGCTTGATCGCGACGGCCAACTGGCGCTGGTAGAACGAACGCGTGCCGGTAATGCGGCTCGGGACGATCTTGCCGGTTTCGGTGACGTAGGCCTTCAGCGTCGCCAGATCCTTGTAGTCGATCTGGTCGGTTCCTTCGGCCGTGAACTTGCAATATTTCTTGCGTCGGAAAAAGCGTGACATCGGGTGGATCTCCGGTCGATGATCTCAGTCCAGGCCCATGGCGTCGCCCATCTGGTCGCGGTCGCGGTCGCGATCGCGATCACCGCGATCCTTCTCCTCCGGCTCCTTGGCCATCGGCGAAGGTTCGGTGACCGCCTTTTCCATCTTGATGACCAGATGGCGTAGCACCGCATCGCTGAACCGGAAGGCACCGGTCAGTTCGTCGAGCGCCTTGCCGTCGCACTCGATGTTCATCAGCACGTAATGCGCCTTGTGCATCTTCGCAATCGGGAATTCCAGCTGGCGCCGTCCCCAATCCTCGAGACGATGCACCGCGCCGCCACCAGCGGCGATGATGCCGTTGTAGCGCTCGATCATGGCGGGCACTTGTTCACTCTGATCCGGATGGACCAGAAATACGATCTCGTAATGCCGCATCTTGTCGCTCCTTGTGGTCATGGCCTCCCGCTGACGCGATCGCGGTAAGGCAAGGAGAAAACGCCCCTGGGTCAGGGGCGAGGGCCGCGTAAGTTACCGGACTCACTGGGGTTTTGCAACCGGGACTATACGGCGCCGCTGCCGCAGGGCCTCAAAAAGGACGACTCCGGCGGCGACCGAGACATTCAGGCTTTCGACGGCACCCAGCATGGGCAGGCGGATGCAGAAATCGCAGCTTTCACGGGTCAGGCGCCGCAGGCCCTGGCCCTCGGAACCCATGACGATGGCGAGCGGACCGGTCAAATCCGCCGCGTGCAGTTCCCGGTCGGCATCGGCGGCGGTCCCGACGATCCAGAGGCCCGCGGCTTTCAGGTCGCGGAGCGCGCGAGAGAGATTTGTCACCTGCGCGAATGGCATCGTCTCCGCGGCGCCAGCGGCAACCTTGCGCACTGCGGGCGTGAGACCCGCTGCCCGGTCGCGCGGGGCGACCACGGCAAGGGCCCCCGCCGCGTCGGCCGTGCGCAGGCAAGCTCCCAGGTTGTGCGGATCGGTCACGCCGTCGAGCACGAGGATCAGCGCGGGCGACGCCGCCCCGACCAACAGATCCAGCAGGCCGTTCTCATTCAAAGTACCGCTAGGGCGAACTTCGGCGACCACGCCCTGGTGCGCGGCACCGCCGCTCAGGCGATCGAGGTCCGGGGTCGTCGCGACCGCCGGCGTCAGGCCGCATTCGGCCGCGAGGCGGCGCAGCTCCCGTTGCCGGGCATCGTCACGATCCTGCGCGAGCGTCAGGCGGATCACGTCGGATGGGCGGCGCATCAGCAATGCGCGCACCGCATGCAGGCCGTAGACGATCACGCTCTGGCTCATCGTTTACGCGGTGACCGTTCCTTGCTGCGGCGGCGCGGGTGGAAGTGGCCGCCGGTCTTGTCCACCAGTTCGAAGTCGATCTTGCGCTCCGCCGGGTCCACCCGGATCAGGCGCACCCGCAGTTCGTCGCCGATGGACAGCCGCATCCCCGTGCGCTCGCCAACCAGTGTCCGGTCACCTTCGTGAAAGCGGAAGTAGTCCCGTGGCAGCGAGGTAACGTGCACGAGACCATCGACCTGTATGCCCTTCAGTTGCACGAACACGCCGAACTCGGCGACACCGGTCGCGACCGCGTCGAACTCCTCGCCGACCTTCGGGCGCATGAACTCGCATTTCAGGTAGGCAACCACGGAGCGAGCCGCCTCGTCGGCGCGCCGCTCGCGCATCGAGCATTCCTGGCCCAGCACTTCCATCTCGCGCGGCGCGTGCTCGAAATCCGCCGCCGTGCCGCCCGCAAGCGCGTGGCGGATTCCGCGATGGACCAGCAGGTCCGGATAGCGGCGGATCGGCGAGGTGAAATGGGCATACTCGGCGAGCGCGAGCCCGAAATGCCCGATGTTCAGCGGCTGATAGAGGGCCTGCGGCAGCGAGCGGATGATCGCGTTCTGGAGCACGCCGGCGTCGGGCCGCTCGGCGATCAGCTTCAGCGCCTTTTGCAGCCGCGCCGGCTCCAGTTCACCCTCGATGTCGAGGTGCACGCCGCGCAGCGCCAGGAAGCGCTTGAGATCCTGGATGCGATCCTCCTCGGGCCGGCCGTGGATCCGGAACAGCGCCGGCATCTTGTGCTTCTTCAGGAAGCGCGCCGCCTCGACATTGGCCGCGATCATGCATTCCTCGATCAGGCGGTGGGCATCGTTGCGCGGGTATTCACGGATGTCGGTGACGCTTCCGGATTCGTCGACGAGCACCTTGACTTCGGGCGCCTCGAAATCGAGTGCCCCGCGGGTCTCGCGCCAGCGACGCAGGGCCTGGTAGGCCCGGTGCAGGCATTCGAGCGACGGCAGTACCACCGACAGTTCGCGTCTTGCCTTCGTATCGCGCCCCTCGAGGAGCGCAGCGACCTGCGTGTAGGTCAGCCGCGCCGCCGAGCGCATGACCGCCGCGTGGAAACTGCTGCCCGACACCCTGCCCGCCTTTGTCACCTGCATGTCGCAGACCATGCATAGCCGATCGACCTTCGGCATCAGCGAACAAAGGTGATTGGATAGCGGCTCCGGCAGCATCGGCAGCACGCGATTCGGGAAGTAAACCGAAGTGGCGCGTTCGCGCGCCTCGCCGTCGAGTTGCATGCCGGTGCGCACGTAATGACTGACGTCGGCGATGGCGACGATCAGCCGGAATCCACCGGCGGATTCCTGGGCCCATACCGCATCGTCGAAGTCGCGCGCGTCCTCGCCGTCGATCGTGACGAGCGGCAGCTCGCGCAGATCCAGCCTGCCGGCACGCCCCGCCGAGTCGACCTCGCGGCCATACTTGCGCGCTTCGCGGAGGGACGCGGCCTCGAACTCGTGCGGCAGTCCATGCGAAGCGATCGCAAGATCGATCGCCGTATCGGCGCTGCCGCCCTGAGGCAGCACGCGCGTGACCTTGCCGACCGGATCCCGATTGCGACTCGGCTGCTCGAGTATCTCCACGACGGCGAGGTCGTCATGGCGCGCCGGCCCGACATGCTGTGGCGGGATCACGATGCGATGGCTAATGCGTTTATTGTCCGGCACCAGGAATCCGACACCCGCCTCCAGCGAGAAGCGGCCGGCGACCTGCCTCGTGCGACGTTCCAGAACGTCAACGATCGAACCCTCGGACCGGCCGCGCTCGTCGCGGCCCGTCACACGCGCGGCGGCACGGTCACCGTGCATCAGCATCCGCATCTCGCGATACGGCAGGAACAGGTCATCACCGCCGGCATCGGGCGCCAGAAATCCGAATCCGTCGCGGTGGCCGCTGACCGTGCCGACGACCAGCTGCAACCGATCGATCAGGCAGTACTCGTCGGCACGGTTGAGCAGCAATTGTCCGTCGCGGACCATTGCGCCTAGCCGTTTCGTGAGCGCCTGCCTGAGCGCGCGCTCGTGAATTCCGAGTCGCTCGGCGAGCGCTTCGAAGCCGAGCGGCTGCCGCGCCTCGGCCAGCGATTTCAGCAGCAGCTCGCGGCTCGGAATCGGCTTGTCGTAGCGCTCCGATTCCTCGCGAAAGCGCGGGTCCTGATCCTGCCAGCCTGACTTGCGGCTCATGAGTTTTGCGCGATTGACATCGAACGGGTGCCTGCGTAAATTGACGCGCCCTCGCCGGGGTCCCCCCGGTCGCAACCTGTGCCCAGGTGGCGGAATTGGTAGACGCGCTAGTTTCAGGTATTAGTGCCGCGAGGCGTGGAGGTTCGAGTCCTCTCCTGGGCACCATTTTCTCCTTCGCATTGTACTTCAGCTGACCGGAGCCGTGGCGGTTCCGCTGGCGCCGGCGGCCACAGGCGCATTCACCCGCCCGGTCTTGCGCCCTGCACGCGCTCGCTGCTCGACGGGTGCGTGGACAAAAGCGTCGGCAATTCCATGCCGCCGTACTCGGCATCGATGCGCAGCAACAGATCCGTCATCCGCGTGCACGGCACGCCGTTGGCGTCGCACCAGGCGAAGGCATGGGTGTCCGCCTCACGCTCGTCGCGGCGTGAATAGCCGGACTGGAGCAGCAAGGCGGGTAGCGCCGCAGCAATTGAAGCCGGGCCGCTCAGGTCACCGGTCAGGGCGGTCATCAGCAGCGTGATGCCCAGCCCTTCCAGGCCTTGCCGCAGGCTGTGGCGGCCGACAACATGGCCGACTTCATGCACGAGGACCGTCAGGATCTCGTCGTCGTGTTTCGCGAAATCGACGAGCTCGTCCGTGACCACGACGATGCCACCGGGCAGCGCGAAGGCGTTGGGGCCCATGAGTTTGCTGGAACGGAACTCGAGTTGCAGGGGCACGCCAAAGCCGGCCTGGCTCGCGACCCGCGTCTGGAAGGCGTCCTGCAGCTGGCGGCTACGCGCTTCGTCGAGGCTAGTCGGCCGAAACCAGATCTCGTCGAGCTGCTGCAGCGTCTCTGTGCCGATCTGGCGCTCGATGTGCAGCGGGATGCGCTTGGCGACCACCGCGGCGAGTGCCGGCAACCCGTATCTGACGAAAGCTGCCACAAGCAGCACGCAGACCGCGAGTGCCGCCAGCGCATGCGGCCAGTGCGATTCGAGGCGCCTCAGAAAGCCACGCCCTCTTCCACCGATGGCATCGAGCTGCGCGTCGGCCTCGGCATCCGGTGACACATGGGCGAGGGCGCCATCCGGAAACTCGATCACGCGCGGGCTTTTCGCACCGATCCGGTCGCGGATCCGGATCTCGCTCACCGAATAGCTGCGTTCCCCATCGGCCAGGGACAGGCAGACGACGCGGTCGACGTCGAATCGCAGCACGGCCTGCCGCGGCGCCGATGTCCGGCCGTCATAGTAGGTGACGCCGATTCCGTTCATATCTCGACGTTGACGTCGAACAGCTCGCCCACTTCCTCGCCGAGCGCGCTGCTCTGCTCCACCTGCGTTGCGACGAATTCGTCCACCGCGCCCTCGGCGACGTAGCCGGTCGACTCCAGCAGGTACTTGGCCGAGCGGACCCTGGCCCAGGGCGTGAAGAGCCCGAGTGTCACGACGATGCCCAGGATGTTGGTTACGTAGATCCAGGCAAGCTTGCGTGCCGAAAGAGCGCAATGCAGGCGTAGCGGGCCCACGGTCGTCGCAGGCAATGCGGCGTTCAGCACGCTGCGTCGCCAGTAGGCAAGAACGATGTAGCTACCGATGAGGATCGGCACGTACAGGCCGATCGCCATCGCTGCCCAAATCGTCCTTCGTAGCTGCTCGCCGTCCAACGGGTCATCGATCAGGATGGAGGCCACGGCCCCCACCAGCATGAAGAATCCGAAGCCAATCAGGACAAGCACAAGCGCAACGCCCATGGTCCTGTACACGGCGATGACGAAAGGCTTCAGGCCAAGGTCCAGCTTGAAATCGGTGTTGCCATAGGCACTGTTGCCGATCAGCCATCGGTAGCGCAGCCGCACCGCCCAAGGAAACGCGAGGCCCAGTGACAGGACACTAAGCAATGGCGCGAGCAACAGAGTCTTGTATGCGCCGCCGTAATCGCGCCTGAAATCAAAGCGCACGCCACGGAACGACGTCATGCGCAACTGGAATACGCGCGCGCGCGTCGCGACCCAGGGCACCAACGCCACGAAGGCGAGCGCGATCACCCCGCCGAACACCGGCGCAAACCTGCTGACGCCGACGTAAACGGCGAGCGCGGCGGCGCCGATCAGCCGGCCCTTGAGGATCGCGAGCGGCTGCCCATGGTAGGCGAAGGCATGCCCCGCCAACCGGGTGTTGCCGTAGAAGTATTGCAGCCGCCGCACCTTGGCCCAGGCTGAATAGATGCCGAGCGTGACCAGCGACAGGGCGAGGTTGACGATCCAGATCCGAAAATACTCGCCGCCGCTGCCCGTGAACTGGATGCGCTCACTGCCTGGTGCGGCGGTCGATTGTCGGTTGTCTTCCATTGGCGCTCTCCCCTCAGTCTGCAACGATCGCGAACAACTGTTCAAGCCGGCGCGCCTGGTCGCGCAGGCGCGTTTCCGCATCGTCGACCGTCAGCAGATCGACGCCGAAATCGGCGGCGATCGCGGGCGCCGTGCCGTCCGGGAACGGTCGGCCGAACATTCGCGCGGCCATCAAGAGACCGACGGTCGGTCGCGGATGCCCATCCGAGCGAAACAGCTCACTGTAGCGCCCCGCCCGCTCGAGGCCGTCGAGCGTAACGGCGTTTGGATAATTGAAGTTGTAATAGTGCAGCCGCGCGCGGCAGCCCGGCTGGTGCCGGCGCAATAGCTCGAGTCCGTGCAGCGTCGCCGCGAGGCCGCGGCCTTTGCGACCCTTGACGACCAAGTCTGGCGTGAAATACGAGTAGACGTCGATGTCCAGACGGCACAAGGCCTCGAGCATCTGCTCGAATTCCTCCGCGTAAGGTGGCACGGGCAGTTTCGATAGCGACGGCCCCTCTCCTTGAGGCACGGCTTCGGGCAGTCGCGGAAGCAGGTTCCGAATCCGCTCAATGTCAGCGTCGCGCCCGCCGAAGTCGAAGCGGTCGTAAGCGTCCAGGTACTCTGAAACGTCGGCGCCTGCGTCGCGCGCGCGGAGCGCGCCGAGTACTTCGAGATTGTTGCCGATTGCGGCACCCGACAAGGTGATCGCGAATTCGCGGCGCGCCGCAAGCCAGGGCGTTGGGCGGCCATCCGGATCCTGATCGAGGAGCGCCTCGTCGAAGCCATATTTCATGCGTACATCGACGTCCGGACGCAGGATCGTGTCCAGATTCAGTACCACGGCCTCGAGGTTCGCATCGTCCACCGACGATTCGACGAATCGCCGCGTCTCATAGGGGGTCGCCCCGGAGACGGCATGATTGAACCATTCCAGCCCGGTCAATTGTCCCACCGTCACCGGATCGAAGGCATCGCGCGCCCAGGATGCGCCGTACACCACCACCTGTGGATCGAAGTGATCGAACAGGATCGGCTTGTACACGCGCGCCCAGCCGTCGATCAGCTGCACGATGGTCTGGTTCTCGGGCAGCAGCATCTGCCGGTAGGCGACACGGTTGACGATCGCGACCAGTGCCGCAAGCGACACGACGATTAGCGCGAAGAACTTCAGGAAGCGGCGACCGCCCGCGGCATCCGACAGTTCCATGTTGTCCTCGGTCTGCATCGTGGCGCGGCTCAAAACTGATAATAGATGAATGGGCTCAGGTTCGACATCGCGAACCAGGCCGTCACGAAGACGAGCGCCGAGCCCACCGCCCAGGTACGCGATGGCCTGAACGAGAACCGACGCTCGAGCAGCGTCGGCTCCCGGGCCGCGGTGTAATCCCGGATGTTCAGGATCGCGCCCGAACGGGCGAACAACTGCATCGTGTTCGGCAGGCACCAGACGATCAGGAAATACGGCAGCAGCATCGGCAGGATGCCGGCGGCGACCGGGTGGGCTCCGGACTCGCCCGACAGGCCGAGCATCGCAGCCGCGAGACGCAGCGCCGTGTCGAAGTCCGGTGCACGGAAGAACACCCAGGCGAAGGACACCGCGCCGAAGGTCAGGAGCACGCAAGCAGCGTGCGCCATGCGTGACAGGATCGGCGACGCGCGCACCGTTTTGACGAGCCGGCCGGCGCGCGGCAACGCGAGCTGAATCCACGCGTGGTTGACCGACAGGTACGCGCCGTGCAGCAACCCCCACACGACGAATGTCCAGCCCGCGCCGTGCCAGAGCCCGCCCAGACCCATGGTCACGAGCAGCACCGCAATCGTGAGCGCCAGCCCATGCCGGCTGCCGCCCATCGGGATGAACAACAGGTTCCTGAGAAAACGCGACAGCGTCACGTGCCAGCGGCGCCAGAACATCCGGATGCTGGCCGCCTTGTAGGGAGAGAAGAAGTTCAGCGGCAGGCTGATACCGAAAATGAAGGCGAGACCGATCGCCATGTCCGAATAGCCCGAGAAATCGAAGTAGACTTGGAAGCCGTAGCCGATACCCGCAGCCCAGCCGTCGAGCATGCCGATCGGGTCGCCGCGCGCAGCGGTGGCGTAGATCGCGTCGATGTGCGGGACGAACGGATCGATCAGCACGGTCTTCTTGAACAGGCCGATCGAGAACAGCGCTGCACCTGCCGCGACTTTGCCGGGATCCAGGACCCAGCGCCTGATCGAAGCGAGCTGCGGCAGCATCTCCTGCTGCGACACGATCGGGCCGGCGATCAGCTGCGGAAAGAATGCGATGAAGAAGACGTGGTCCCAGAATCGCAGCTCCGCGACACGGCCCTTCCAGGTGTCGACCAGCAGACCGATCTGCTGGAAGGTGAAGAACGAGATGCCGATCGGCAGGATGATCTCGGGCACCGGCAGGTCGGCGGCCGCGACGAAGTTCAGCGACTCGACCAGGAAGGCGAAGTACTTGTAGTAGGCGATCAGCCCGATGTTCAGCGCGATACCGATCGTGACCAGGATCGAGCGGAGCCTGGCGTCCCGGCTCGCGAGCAACGCGCGAACGACCGCGAAATTGACGACGATCGAGCCCGCCAGCAGCAGCAGGTAGACCGGAACCCAGTAGCCGTAGAAGAAGAGCGAAGCGGCGATCAGCCAGGCCTTGCCGGCGCGCTCATGCCGCTTGCCGAGCAGCCAGTAGACGCCGAGCACCACGGACAGGAAGGCGAGGAACGCCTGCGATGCAAATACCATGAGAATTGACAGTGTATGGCACCGGGAGTAGATTTTTCCGATGATTTCAAGCTTCGATGAGACACGCTGGCGCGCCGAACCGGACGCCGTGCGCGACGCGCTCGAAGCCAATCGGATTGTCTACTTCCCTGCCTGCCCGGTCCCGCTGCCGGATCGGGCGACGCTCGATTTCCTGCGCCGCGAGCTACCGTCCAGGCTGAAGCTGAAGAACATCAGCTATCACCCCGAGGCCGGCAAAATCAGCGGCATCGAAGCGGACGCCGCGACGACCCTGCGCGTGACCGACCTGCTGCGCTCGCACCTGAACGACGTCAACGCGTTCCTGCGCCGTGTCACAGGCGACCTCACCAATGGCGCGCGCATCGGCACCTGCAGCTTCCGGCCGATCGAGGAAAAGGGTCGCAACCTCAAGCCGCATGCGAGCAACGAACTCGTACACGTCGACGCGGGAGCCTATGGCGCGACCAACGGCGACCGCATCCTGCGTTTCTTCGTCAATGTCAACGCAGAGCGCGACCGCGTCTGGGCCACGAAGGGCACGTTCGAGGATGTCCTTGCCCGATGTGGGCGGCAGGCGGGACTGCTGGACGAATCGGGACGGCTTTCCGTGTCCATCACGAAGGGCAGTGCCGACCGCGCGTTCAGTGCGGTCGTCGCCGGCCTCGCGCACCTGAATCCGCTCGCCACCGTGCTCGATTCCAGCCCCTACGATCGGGCAATGCGCCGCCTGCACAATTACATGAAGGACGACGAAGGATTCAAGAGTAACCTGGCCGGCTACCAGGAGATCCGCTTCCCGCCGAATTCCGCGTGGACCGTATTCACGGACGGCGTCAGCCACGCGAGTCTCGAAGGTCAGTTCGCCCTAGTCACGACCATGATCGTGCGCCGCGCGCGCATGCGCTGGCCGGAACGCGCGCCATTCAACACACTGCTCGGCCGTTCATCCGCAAGGGCCGCCTGAGCGCAGCTCACCAGTACACGCCTCGCAGCAGCGAGGCGAACAGCAGCGCTTCCTTGGTCGGCGGCAACTCCGCCTTCCTGTCTGCCGGATCGCCCTTGGCCGCGGACGAATCCGGAAACATCCGGTACGCCGTGTTCATGACCACCTCGGTGATCCGCGGCGCGGCAAGGTGCAGTATCTCGGCCGCGAGACCGAGCCGCGTCGCGATGCGCTTCGGCCGGTCGATGATGGCTTCGGCCACCATGTCGGCCGCCTCGTCGGGCGTCGCGACCGGCACCTGGTCGTAGATCTTGGTCGGCGCGATCATCGGCGTGCGCACCAGCGGCATGTTGATGATCGTGAAACTGACGCCGCGGTCGGCGAACTCGGATGCGGCGCAGCGAGTCCAGGCCTCCATGGCTGCCTTCGATGCGACGTAAGCCGAGAAACGCGGCGCATTCGAGAGCACCCCGATCGACGAGATGTTGACGACGTGACCGCGGCCGCGCGCGAGCATCGACGGCAGCAGTGCCATCGTCAGGCGGATCGCCGCGAAGTAATTGAGCTGCATCGTCCGCTCGAAATCGTGGAAGCGGTCGTAGGACAGGTCGATCGAGCGGCGAATCGAACGCCCCGCATTGTTGACCAATACGTCGACACCACCGTGTTCCGCGAGCACCTGCTGCGCGAACGAATCGCAGGCCTGGTAGTCCGCCATGTCGCACTGGTAAGCGAACACCGTGCCGCCGCGTTCGGCGATCTGCACGCGCGCAGCCTCTAGCTTCTCCGGGTCGCGCGCAACGATCACGACCTTCGCGCCGGCACCGGCGCAGCGCTCGGCGGCCGCGAGGCCGATGCCGGATGAGCCTCCGGTGATCACCACGACCTTGCCGCGCACCGCGCCGGCAAGGCTGCGATCCAGCGACAGGTCGGGGTCGAGGTGGCGTTCCCAGTAGTCCCACAGCC
>CAYZDW010000320.1:0-5362 GCA_964477175.1 uncultured Steroidobacteraceae bacterium
TCTCGACCGGCGCATCTCGGAAAAACGCGTCTACCCGGCGTTCAACATCAACCGCTCCGGCACGCGCAAGGAAGAGCTGATCACGGCCCAGGACGAGCTCGCCAAGATGTGGATCCTGCGCAAGCTCCTGCACCCGATGGATGAACTCGCCGCGGTCGAGTTCCTGATCGACAAGATGAAGGACACCAAGACCAACGCGGACTTCTTCGATTCGATGAAGCGCGGATGACCGACGCCCTGCGCCACCTGCGCCGGGGCGACCCGGTGATGGCGCAGCTCATTCGCCGCGCCGGTCCGTTCATCCTCAAGCCCGACCGCAGCCGCAGCCCTTATGAGTCGCTGTTGCGGGCCATGGCCCACCAGCAGCTGACTGGCAAGGCCGCCAACACGATCCTCGGGCGGTTCTTCGCGCTCTACGGCGGCGACCGCTACCCACATCCCGACCAGCTCGTCGCAACGCCCGACGATCAATTGCGGGCGGTCGGATTCTCGAGAGCCAAGGCGGCGTCGCTCAAGGACATCGCCGCGAAGACCCTTGACGGGACGATTCCCGAACGGCGCGCACTGACGAGGCTGCCCGATGAGGCGATCATCGAACGGCTCACCGCGGCGCGCGGCGTCGGCCGCTGGACGGTCGAGATGTTCCTGATGTTCACCCTCGGCCGGCCGGACGTATTGCCCGTCGACGATTACGGCATCCAGAACGGCTACCGGCTCGCCTATGGCAAGCGGCGCCTGCCAAAACCACGTGTTCTGGCCAGATTTGGCGAGCGCTGGGCGCCCTACCGGACCACGGCCTCGTGGTACCTTTGGCGGGCTGTGGACTTTGATCGCGAACAAAGGCAGCGGGCGGCGCAGAAGGAATAGCCCGCATCCAGGTTGGAGGGGCGATCCATGGAACGGCGGCTGTGGATGCGCGCGATGACAGTGCTGGCCGCGGGCGCGCTGCTCGGTCCCATCGCCGGTTGGTCAGCGGATAAGCCGGTCATCAAGCCACCCGCGATCCTTGCGCATGTCGACTTTTCGGACTGCTACCCGATCGGTTCAACGGTGCGCTATCGCGAGGGTACCGTCACCGTCTCGCTGTCGATCGATGCGGACGGAAAAATCACTGATGTGGAGTTTCCGCCGGGTACGCCGCGCTGGCTCGCAAATGCTGCGCAATGTGCGGTCGACCGACACGAGTTCACACCGGGAACGCTCGATGGTGTCCCGGTCGAATCGCAGGCCACGCTGCCAATCAACTTCCGGGTTCGGGGCAGTTCGGGGCAACCCGCACCGGCGATTGTGCGACCGGCGCTGCGTTCGGACGAGCCGGAACTCGAGGCCGCCTATCGGGATTGCTATCCGGCTGACCTGACTGGCGAGCGGGTGATCCTCTACCGTTCCACGGTCGGCGTCGACGGGCGTGCGCGTGGAACCAAGGCCGTTCCGGGCAGCGGCGACCCCCGACTCGACAAGGCGGGTGCTTGTGTACTCGGCAAGCTGCGCTTCATCCCGGCCCTGCGCGGCAGTCAGGCCGTGAAAGTGACTATCACCTGGAGTCTGCTGGTTCGGCCGGCTCAGTCATAATCGGCCTCGGCCGATGGTGGAGACCCAGAACTCGTGAATCCAGCAGTTCGGGCAGGCAGGATCCGGTGGCGCAGGCCGCGCGTCGCTTGGTTGCTGGTCTTGTGCCTCCTGCAGGCGTATGGCGATTCCCGTGCGACCGAGACACCGGGTTTGCCTGATCCTGCCGCTGAGCTGGAGCAAGCCTGCCGGCTTCCAGAACATGCGATCACGATTCCGGACGATGCGACCGCGTCTGAGGCCGAGCTGTTGCAGTCGCAGTCAGCGGTTCGCGACTACGACGCGGCGATCACCGAGTATACGAAATGCCTGGCGGACGCCGCGGCGCGGCTGGTGGCACTGCATCCGGAATCGGCCGAAGCGCTCGGAATCGCGCGCGCCGATCGTAACGATGCCGCAGTCGCACTCGCCTAACGGGTGGTCGGTTCTTTCAACGATTCACTGAAAGCTTTCCGCAGGCGCGGGGTGACAGGTCCCAGGATGAGCGGGCCGTCGCGGGCGCAGTCTGAATACTGCTACCCGCCGTCCGTGCACTGGGGCCGCGTCATCGTTGTACTGACAATCTCGGAAACCGGCGAGATTTCTCACATCGAATTTCCACCGGCCCTATCGTCGGATGTTCAGGCTGCCGTCCGCTGCATCATCGGAAAGTCCAGTTTCACGCCAGGGATGCGCAACGGCAAGCCCGTATCGAGCCTTGCCTCGGTGCCTATCGAATTTCGCGGCGACTCGAAGAAGCCGAGCGAGCCGCCAGCATCGCCGGTTCTATCGAGCCGACCGGAGGAAATCGCCGCCGCCCACGACAAATGCCTGCCGGCGGGGCTGCACGAAGGTGGCCACGTCGAGCTGGCACTCACAGTCGGCCGCACTGGCCGGGTCGTTGCGGTGCGGACCGCCGTCAGCAGCGGGTCCAAGGATGTCGATAGAGTCGCGGCCTGTGTGGCACGAACCCTGAAATACACGCCCGGCCGGTTAGACGGCAAGGTGGTCGAAATGCATACCGTGCCATGGGCGATACGGATCGCGCCGCGCAGCGAGGATGAACCAGCGGACACGGATTAGAATGACGGTGTGGAGGTCCGCACGCGAATGGCGAAGCAGGTCTCGGCGTCGATAGCCGCCTGTATAGCGGTGGCGGCCTGCGCCGCGTACGCCGAGAACGCGGTCAACCAACCACCGCGCGCGCTCGGCAACGTCAGCGACGCGACTGACAACTGCTATCGGCTGCACAGCCGCCGGGGCGTGGTGACTGGCGAGGTCGAAGTCACTGTCATGGTCGACGCCCAGGGGCATGTGACGGGCGCGGCGAGCCCGGCGGGAACAGAGGAACGCCTGGCCGCCGCGGCGCAATGCGTCGCCATCACGATGCGCTACGAGCCGGCCACGCTCGACGGGGAGCCGGTAGCGGGGAAGGTATCACTGGCTGTTGGCTTTCCGAGCCCGCCGACGCTCAATCAGGACGTCCGGCGCGCCGTCGAGTATTGCCAGCCTGCAATCGATCCACTATTGACTCTGAATTCGGCCTACGAGGGCGGACTGGATCTGCTGGTACGGGTCGGCAAGGATGGCAAGGTCGCGGAGGCGATCCTGCCGGAGGGCATTCTGCCGTGGATGGAGCAGGCCTCGAAATGCGTGGCCGACCGGCTTTCGTTTTTTCCAGCGCGTCTGCGGCTGGTCGCCGTTGAGTCCTGGGCTGTCATTCCGATCGACTTCCACCTGACCACGGATCCCCATGAGCGCGTGCGGCTGGAGCCGCCGACGGTGCGCTCGGACGACGCGCAGATCGTCGACGCCTACCGCAAGTGTTATCCGCCCGGTCGCGACGAGCAGCAGCTGATCAACTATCGCATTACCGTCACCAACGGCGGCCGCGTCCGCAAGGCGGAAGTCGTGCGCAGCAGCGGAGATGAAGCGCTCGACCAGGCCGGGCACTGCATCCTGCGCAATCTCATCTTTGTTCCGGCCCGTCGCAATGGGCGCAACATCGAATCGACGATGACCTGGCCGATCCTGGTGCGACCACCGCCCGCGGAAACTTAGAATTTTTCCGCGGGGAACTCCGCGTCAAGGATGCGCACCAGCTCCTCGTCAACGCGGTCGCGGAACATCGCGAGCAGGAATCCGAGCGTCGCTTCGACGACGACCTCATCCTTGCCGATCGTGACGGTGCCACTGACATTTGGATGCTCGATCGCGAGCACTTCGCCCTGCCAGTGGCATTCGGCGTCGAATTTCCGGCCCAGCGCCTCGGCCATGCGATCGACGCGCTGGCGCGCGGCCTTGGCCGTCAGGTCATGTGAGCGGCGCAGGTGGATGCGGCTCATGGGCGGAGTATAGCGGCGCTCAAGTGCGTCGGATCGCCCGCCAGCCGACGTCGCGACGGTAGTGCATGCCCCGCCAGCACAGCCGGTCGACCAGCGTGTAGGCCGCACGCTGCGCTTGCGCCACGCCTTCGCCCAGGCCGATGGCGCACAGCACGCGTCCACCGGCGGTCAGCACGCGTCCGCCATCGAGTCGCGTGCCGGCATGGAAGATCTTGCCGGACATTGCGGCCGCCTCGTCGAGACCTGCAATCGCATCGCCCAGGCGCACGTCATCCGGATATCCCTCTGCGGCCAACACGACACCGAGCGCGGCACGCGGGTCCCAATCGGCGCGGGTCTCGTGCAACCGGCCGGCGAGAGCCGCCTCGCAGAGAGCCGTCAGGTCGCTGGAAAGCCGCGCCAGGATCGGCTGCGTTTCCGGGTCGCCGAAGCGGCAGTTGAACTCGAGCACATGGGGTGTGCCGTCCGGCGCGATCATCAGGCCCGCATACAGGAAGCCGGTATAAGGCGTTCTCTCGGCGGCCAACCCGCGCACGGTCGGCCAGATCACCTCGCGCATGATCCGGTCGTGCAGCGCAGGCGTCACAACCGGCGCGGGCGAGTAGGCGCCCATGCCGCCGGTGTTCGGGCCGCGGTCGCCGTCCAGCAGGCGCTTGTGGTCCTGCGAGGTCGCGAGCGGTAGCACGTGCTCGCCGTCCACCATGACGATAAAGCTCGCTTCCTCGCCGGTCAGGAATTCCTCGACGACCACGACCTTGCCGGCTTCGCCAAAGGCACCCGCGAACATCTGCCCAGCTGCCGCGATCGCCTCGTCGGCGGTCTCGGCAATGATGACGCCCTTGCCGGCCGCGAGCCCGTCGGCCTTCACGACAATCGGCGGCCGCTGCGCGCGGATCGCCTCGGCGTCAAAGTTCTCGGGCGTGAAGACCGCGTAACGCGCGCTCGGGATGCCGTGGCGGGCCAGGAACTCCTTCGTGTAGCGCTTGCTGCCCTCGAGCCGCGCGGCCGCCTTGCGCGGCCCGAAGCAGGCGAGCCCTGCGGCCTCGAAGGCGTCCACGACACCGGCCACCAGCGGTCCCTCGGGCCCAACCACGGTCAGGCGGACATCCTCGGCCCGCGCGAGTGCGACCAGTCCCGCGATGTCCGTCGCCGCGACCGCCACGTTGCGGCATTTTCGCTCGGTTGCGGTGCCCGCGTTGCCCGGGGCGACCAGCACTTCGCCGACGCGCGGCGATTGCGCGAGCTTCCAGGCCAGCGCGTGCTCGCGGCCGCCGCCGCCGATAACCAGGACCTTCATCGGCGTCCTCAGTGGCGGAAGTGCCGCATGCCCGTGAAGACCATCGCGATATCGCGCTCGTCGGCCGCCGCGATTACCTCGGCGTCGCGCAGCGAGCCACCGGGCTGGATCACCGCACGCACGTCGAGTTCAGCCGCTGCATCGAGGCCGTCGCGGAACGGGAAGAAGGCGT